>JAZRWX010000204.1:0-4941 GCA_045599905.1 Acutalibacteraceae bacterium | reverse complement strand
CGGTGTTGAAATGCGTATGTACCGCGTCATTTACGACTGCATTGAAGAAATCGAAGCCGCCATGAAGGGTATGCTGGCGCCGAAATACCGTGAAAATCAGTTAGGTACCGCCGAAGTTCGCGACACCTACAAGATTTCCAACGTCGGCACCATTGCCGGTTGTTATATCACAAACGGCAAGGTCACCCGCAACGCCAAGATCCGTTTGGTACGTGACGGCATCGTGATCTGTGAAGACGAGATCGCATCCCTGCGCCGTTTCAAGGACGACGTCAAAGAAGTCGCCCAGGGGTACGAATGCGGTATCGGTCTTGAAAAGTTTGCCGATATCAAGGAAGGCGATATTTTCGAGGCCTTCATTATGGAGGAATATAAAGACTGATGGCGGGTTATAAAATCAATCGAACCACGTCTGACGTGAAACTGGCACTTTCCGAACTGTTGCGCGAAGTCAAAGATCCCCGTATCAGCAAAATGCTGAGCATCGTAAAAGTCGATGTTTCGGGGGATCTTTCCTACGCCACGGTTTACGTCAGCGCGCTGGAAGGCGGCCAAATGACCGACGATTCGGTCAAGGCGCTGAATAAAAACGCCGCCGGTTATCTGCGCCGTGAAATGGGCAGTCGTCTGCATCTGCGGAAGGTGCCGGAACTGCGTTTCGTGGCGGATCACTCGATCGAAAAAAGCGCCGAAATTTCACGCATTATCGAATCGTTCAAACCGAATAACGATTGAACGAATTATACCGAAAGGAATCTATATTGCCGATGAAAAAAAATCTTGTTGGCTGTGAGCGGTTGAATCTGCGGCAGGCCGCGCGTTTCTTGAAAAAGCATGACCGGTTCGTCATTCTGACCCACGCTTCCGTGGACGGGGACACACTCGGTTCGGCTTACGCGCTGTATTACGGTCTGCGGGAAATCGGGAAAACCGCAACGGTTCTTTGTCCCGAAGAAATTCCGCACAAGTATTCTTATTTCGCGGTCGAAACGGTAACATTCCCGTTGGATGACGCCGTTGTCGTCGCCGTGGACGTTGCGGATAAAAAACTGCTCGGAAAATATGAAGCCGATTACGGCGACCGGGTCGATCTGACCATTGATCATCATATTTCCAACACCGAATATGCCGATCGCCTGCTGTTAGACGCCAATGCCGCGGCGACCTGCGAGATCCTGTTTGAACTGCTGACCGTTATGAAGGTCAACATCAATGACGTGACCGCGAAGGCGCTGTATACCGGCATTGCTACCGATACCGGCTGTTTCAAGTATTCAAACGTGACCGCGAAAACGTTTCAGATCGCGGCGCAGTTGTATGATTATAATATCAACGCCGCCGAAATCAACCGCCTGATGTTCGACACCAAGTCGAGAAATCTGCTGGATCTGGAACGCCGGGTTTTGCAGACCGCCGAATATCATTATAATGACCGGTGTATGCTGTTGGCGGTCACGACCGAAATGCAGCGTGAGACCGGATGCAGCGGTACCGAACTGGAAGGGATCGCCGTTATTTCGCGCAGTCTGGAAGGCGTTTGGGCAGGTGTCACTGTCAAACAAACGGGAGAACGGGAATTCAAAGTATCCCTGCGTACTTATCCGCCGTTAAGTGCCGCTGAAATCTGCAAACGGTTAGGCGGCGGCGGACACGTCGGTGCCGCGGGCGCGACGCTGAACGGAACACTTGACGAAGTGAAACAGCAGGTTTTAAGCGCCGTCGGCGCTGTTATGGAGGAAACCGATGCAGGGTCTTCTGTTACTCGATAAACCGCAGAATAAAACATCATACGGTGCCGTGGCTTGCATCAAACGGCTTTCGGGCGAAAAGCGGGTCGGTCATACCGGCACTCTGGACCCGATGGCAACCGGCGTACTGCCGGTTTTATTAGGACGCGCCACGGCGCTTTCTTCTTTTCTTCTGGACGCCGATAAGCGATACACCGCCCGGGTAAAACTGGGAACCGTGACCGACACCTGCGATATTACGGGAACGGTGCTGGAACAAAACCGGGTGACGGTCACGCCGGAACAGTTGACCGCGCAGCTGCAAAAAATGCTCGGCAAACAGTTGCAGACGCCGCCCATGTTCAGCGCCCTGAAAAAAGACGGCGTACGGTTGTACGATCTTGCCCGGCAGGGCAAAACCGTTGAAATCGAACCGCGCGAAATTGAGATCTTTTCACTGGATCAGACGGCGCCGTTAGATGAAAACCATACGTTTGAAATCGACGTACACGTTTCCAAGGGAACGTATATCCGCTCGCTGGCGCACGATCTCGGTCAGGCGCTCGGCTGCGGGGCAACGCTGACCGAACTGCGCCGTACCGCGACCTGCGGATTCACGATCGGCGACTGCGTCCGGTTGGAAGACCTGAACGAAGAAAATTTCAAATCGCACCTGCTTCCCGCCGAGACGGTCGTTTCCCGTTTTGGTGCCGTAAACGTTACCGAAAAGCAGGGCATCCGTTTCTGCAACGGCGGACAACTGGATTTAGACCGACTGAAATCGGAACTTCTGACCGACGGAGAACTGATCCGTGTCCGTTCCGACAATGTATTTTTGGGGTTGGGAAAGGTTAACCGCGAAAAAAATCAACTGGATATCCAATGCGTTATCAAAGAATAACAGTATTTTTATAAAGGGGGCGTTCATCTTGCCGACAGCTATTGCGTTAGGAACATTCGACGGGCTTCATGCCGGTCACCGTGCCGTTTTGGACGCCGTTCTTCCCTATGATTCCGCGGCCGTCACCTTTGCCGCGCCGCCCAAAATGATCATGAGCGGTGAATACGCCCTTTTGATGACCCCCGACGACAAATACGCCGCGCTGAAAGAGTACGGCATAAAAACGGTTGAGGTTCTGGACTTTGACGCCGTGCGTGATCTGGACCGAAAAGACTTTCTCGATCAGATCTGCCGTAAATTCGACCCGGCGATGATCGCCTGCGGTTACAATTACCGTTTCGGCAAAAACGCGCTGGGCGATGCCGCCTATTTGCAGGAATACGGCAGGCAAAACGGTATTCGGATCTTTTGCGCCGAACAGATCAATGACGGCAAAGAAGCCATTTCAAGTACCCGTATCCGCACCCGGCTGACGCAGGGTGAAACGGGAAAGGCAAACCGGCAAATCTACGGCGGTTTCGGATTTTCCGCCCCCGTTCTGCACGGGGATTCCCGTGGGCGCACGCTGGAATTTCCGACCGTCAACCAGCAGTTCCCGAAAGAACTGGTCTGCCCGAAAAAAGGGGTCTATGTTTCTTCGGTACAAATCGGCGACCGCCGCTATACCGGTATTACCAATCTCGGACACCGTCCCACCTACCCGACCCGTGAAATTTTTGCCGAGACCCATATTCTTGATTTTTCGGGGGATCTGTATGACCGGACGCTGACCCTGAAACTGCTTCATTATTTAAGACCCGAACGAAAATTCAATTCCGCCGAAGAACTGACCGAAGCCATAAAAGCCGATCTTGCCGCCGCGCGGAATGGTGTAACACAGCATTCCTTATAAGGAATGGCAAACACAAATCGTACCGTCCTGCAACGAGTGATCGGCCGGACCGGGAACTTTTTTGTGGAAGATCACCGGGAAAGTATATAAAACCGTCTTCCGCAAATGAATGATTCTTTTATCAGAAGAAGCGGGGATTTTTCTTGACTTTTTGCGTGTCGTGGTATATATTATTATTGGTGGCTGTGGTGTCCGATTCGACGGATCCCTCCACCTTTTTTTATTGGATTTATATCGTAAAGTATTTTTTCACCTTTTTTGCGGATTTGCAATATTCAGTGCTGCTTCCCAATCGGAATATAACGCCGGAAAGCGAACGGAAAAGTTTTCGGTTGACAATGAGAAAAACAATTCTTATAATGAAAATGAGGTGATAACAGATGGTGAAAACTCCAAAGTATTGGGAGAGACAGAAAAGATTCAAAGAAAAAGTGAAAGTGAAAACAATGTACGGGAACGAAGTGAGTATTCCGAAAATCTACAAAGGTTTATGGGGAGCAATGGAATTTCTATCGAAGAGGGACAAAAACTCTCCGCAGGCGGCTCTGGATGGTGCAATGAAGACTTACGGAGAGTCTTTTCGAAAAATATGTTCGGCAAACTTATTGATGGTATTCGTGGAGAGATTCAAGGAAGACGAATACACGAAACGGATTCGGTCGGACGAGTAATAAATGATCAAATTCGTCTTGTATTTAAAAAAGTTATGACGATTATGATTTTCTGTCAGTTACGATTGCATTAAAAAAATTAAGAAGTCTTGACTTGGTATTATTTTCATTGCGAAGAACAATAAAAAAGCAGAGAACAAAATACAATCCCCTGCCGATAAATCGGCTGCACAGGGAGTTTCGCTCTCTACTAATAATAGTATATCAACAGACGCCATAAAAAGTCAAGCAACAATTTCGGAAAAATCCAATGGTGCAGGATATCTATGACCATTCAGATTTTTCGTATATTCTTTCGGAAGTTATAGCACGTTCCGTCAGCAACATTTTTGAAAATAATAATTCTTGATAAGAAGGAATCCATTATGAAACAATCTGTATTTTCCGCCGCCGATCTTCTTCTGCCGAAGAACGGTTTTGAAAAATGGGCAGTCATTGCCTGTGACCAGTACACCTCTGAACCGGAATACTGGGAAGCGGTCAAAAACACCGTCAAAGATGCGCCGTCGGCGCTGAAACTGATTTTGCCGGAAGTGTATCTTACCGCCGACAACACCCCCGCCATTGAACGAATCAACACCACCATGCGGGAATATCTTGACGGCGATGTTTTTGAGCGTTTCAACGACACCATAATTTATGTCGAGCGCAAACAAAGCGACGGAACGATTCGTCACGGGCTGATCGGGAAGATCGATCTTTCCCAATACGATTATCACAAAGGCACTTCCGCCGCCATCCGTGCCACCG
>JAZRWX010000203.1:0-2216 GCA_045599905.1 Acutalibacteraceae bacterium | reverse complement strand
GATTCTTTCAGGGAGGAAAAGGAATGGCAACTTTTACAAACCAGGCAAATCTGACCTATACCGGAGGCGCGGTCGCTTCCAATATCGTTACAGGTGAGATACTTGATTCGTTCAGCGTTACAAAGAATGCGGTAGATAACGTCTACCGTAATGGTGATGTTGTGACCTATACCATCAGTCTGACGAATACCGGCAATGCTCCGCTTACCGGATTAACTCTTACCGATGATCTCGGTGGTTATGATTTTAACGGAACAACAGTTTATCCGTTGACTTATCAGCCGGATGCGATCCAGTATTATCAAGACGGCGTAGAGCAGGCGGCACCTGCGGTTACGGCCGGTCCGCCGCTTACGATTTCAAACATTACCGTACCTGCAAATGGGAACGCACAAATCATTTATTCGGCACGTGTGAATGAATTTGCGCCGCTTGAAACTGCCGGCACGATCAACAATACCGTTACGGTCAACGGTGCGGGTCTTGCCGCCGAAACAGCCAACGACACCGTAACTGTCGACGATACGCCGGAACTGTCGATCAATAAAGCTATCAATCCGGCAACGCTTACACCCGGTGATCCGGTAACCTACACGTTTACCATTGTGAATAACGGCAACACAGAGGCAACGGCAGCGGATAATATTCAGATCACCGATACGTTTGATCCGCTGCTGAATATCACTTCGGTAACCTATAACGGCACGCAGTTGACAACGCCTGCCGATTACACGTATGATGCCGGTACCGGTGCGTTTACCACGAACGCCGGTCAAATTACCGTACCTGCGGCGACTTATACGCAGAATCCGACAACCGGCGCTTATGCGGTCAATCCCGGCACGTCAACCCTTGTTGTTAACGGAACGATCGCTTAAATAAAGACAGCAGTGCAAAAACAGCACTGCTGTTTTTTTGTTTTATCTTGCGGTTTTCGACGGAATATGTTATTATAATTATGTAAAGGATGATTATAATGCAAAAGGAACTATCACGTGCAACGCTTGCAAAGAACTATTTTTTACAAGGATATAATTGTACACAGTCAGTCGTTTTGACTTTTGCGGATCTTTTTGAAATTGATCAAAACTGTTTGCTGTCGATCGCATCTTCTTTCGGTGGCGGCATGGGCCGTTTGCGTGAGGTGTGCGGAACGGTCTGTGGAATGTTTATTGTTATGGGACTGATTTCCGGTTATCATACCCCGGAAACCGGAAAAGTCAAAGCTGATCATTATGCCCATATACAAAATTTAGCTCGTTGTTTTGAAGAACAAAACGGCTCGATTATTTGCCGTGAATTACTGAAACTTGATAACAAGCGGGATCTCCCGATACCGGATGCGCGTACGACGGAATATTATAAAAAACGTCCCTGTCCGGAACTGGTGGAATCCGCTGCGCAGATCCTCGATACATATTTGTTGCAGAATAATTTTCTGACAAATTAATAATTCGTTTCAGAAAGCAGGCGCTATGCCTGCTTTCCTGATTTTTCTAAAAATTTCATTGAAAAAACAGCTGAATAATGATATAATTATTAAAATATTTTCACCATTTGTTTTTTGCCTCGTAGTATGAAAACAAAGAGGTGGATCAAGTGCGTCGTTATCATCGTTCAAACCATTGGATCATTGTTCTGATCGTCATACTTATTATGATCTGCGTGTCGGTCGGTTTGTATTTCAAAGCGCGACCGGCGATTTGCACCGTTGTTCGTAATCAATCTGACGATCTGCTGTCAGCCGCCGCCAATTTCGGTGTTGCGAAAGCACTGGACTCAAATACCTTTGCTTATGATGATCTTGCGGTCGTCACCCGCTCCGAAAATGGTGATATTCTCGGAATTGAAATCGATTCGATCCGGCTGAATCAGTTGAAACTGACGGTAATTGATGGTATTTCGGCGTATTTGCGGCAACATAAAAAGGGTAGCGCTTCAATACCGATCGGCACTTTACTGCCGACTGAATATACAAACGGTTTCGGTCCGCGTATCAATATTCCGTATGAGGTGACCGCGCGTTCCGGAGTTGATTTTGAAAATCAGTTTGTATCGGTCGGAATCAATCAGACTTTGCATAAACTATATCTGCAAATCAAATTCAGCGCCTGCCTTTTTACGGTCGGAAGTACCGTAAATTTCAGCGTTTCCGTTTGCGTTCCTGCGGCACAGACCGTAATCGTCGGAAAGGTTCCCGAATCGTATATGAATAT
>JAZRWX010000202.1:0-4808 GCA_045599905.1 Acutalibacteraceae bacterium | reverse complement strand
CGCGTTTCCTGAACAGAAAGTTCACGCCGCAGCTGTTCGGCCGTTTGCAGTAAGTTTTCACAGTTTTCACTGGCTTTCGCAAACTCGGCCTCGGCTCTTTCAGCACGTTTTTCAAGATCCCAGAACTTCGCGTCGACCTCGGCTTTATTATAACCGCCGAACACGCTTTTCTTTATTTTATCCATAAAAAGCCCCAGTCCTCCTTTTAATATTCTAATGCATTATACCACATATTGTGTCAATATGCAAGTCAAAAACACAAAATATTTAGAAAAAACAAAAATACTTGTTTGTTGCAAACGAATATGCTATACTGTGTACAGATCAACTATCTTTATGGAGTCAGCGTATGAAACCCATCGATTACCGACAATTTCGTTTTCGACGGCTGAACGAACCCGAATTCCGACATTTGCTGTTGTTGATTTTCTGGCCAGTTTTCGGACTGTTCTTTTACTGTCAGGAAGTTCTGCCGTCTGTATTCCCGAATATTTTTCCCGTTCACTATCATCCGGTATACTGGCCGGCGCTGGATGATATCATACCGTTCTGTGAATGGTTTTTTATTCCGTATATATACTGGTTCGTTTTCATTTTCGGTTTTTTGTTCTATTCCCTGCTGTATGATATCCCGGCGTTCAAAAAGTATATGTATTTCGTCATCGGCACCTATTCGATGACCGTATTGATCTACTTTATTTATCCCACCGAGCAGAATCTGCGGCCGGTCATTGAAAGCAATAATTTCATGGCACGCTGGGTCGCTGCGTTTTACGCCTTTGATACCAACACCAACGTCTGTCCGTCCATCCACGTTTTAGGATCGCTTGCGGTGACCTTTGCCGCGTGGGACAGCAAGTTATTCCACAGTGCGGGTTGGCGGTTCTTTTTCGTATTCAGCGGTATACTGATCAGCATTTCCACCGTTTTCTTAAAACAGCATTCGGTCATTGACGTTTTTGCGGCGTTGGTGGTATGCGCCGTTGTTTATCCGTTTGTATTCATCAAACCCGACCTGCTGAAAAATCTTTTCCGCAAAACCACAAAAAGGTCTGAGTAAGGAATTCCTTACTCAGACCTTTTTTCTTACTTCTTCCGCTCTTTTGCTTTGCGTTTTGCCTTGATTTTTTCCATCTTTGCCAACTGTTTCGGTGACAGGGACGGATCGGGCGTGACCTTTTCAGGTTTTTCTTCCAGCAGTGCCGGATTTTTCAGATACCGCTGCAAACGTTCAAACGCCAACGCGAAATAACTGCCTGAACAAATGCGTTCGTCCATGACCACGCCGATCGGCATACAGCGTTCAAAAACGATTTCGCCGCCTTTGCGCACGGGAACGTCACGCAGATTTCCCATCGCGAAAAAGACGCTGGTGGTACCGAATTCGTAAATATGGTGATAGATATGGTTGGTGCGGATCGACGCCAGATCGGAAATGACCAGACTGTTGTGGAACGGCGACATATCAATGACCGCCTTCGGCAGCAAAGCGTGTTTTTCCATAAACTTGAACAGTCCGACCCCGACACGGGCAAGACCCGGAACGCTTAAAAGAATTTTGATCATCTTTTCGGTGCCGTTGTTTTCGGGCACGTTTTTATTGGCTTCAACGAATTCATTGATCTTTCGGTTGACGTCAAAAATCGTATCGTCCATATCAAAATACATTTTCGCCATGGTGCCGTTATCCATTTTACCGGCCTTTAACACGACCATTGCCACACAGAATTCATTGCGGGCGTACGGCTTGCAATTCACGATAAAACGGTTCAGTTCCGGAAATTCGGAAGCCGTGCGAAGATACGCCGCGATCATGACCGCCAAATGACTCATCGGAGTTCCGGCTTTCCTTTTTTCATTCAGGTATGTACGAATTGGGGTCAGCGGAATGTCCAGTGTTACCATGTTCATACTGTCGGTACGGTGACTCATGACATAAGACGCAACCGTATACATGGGATCAACGTTCCGTAAACGAATACCGTCTGCTCTCATATTCTACCTCCAAAAATAAACTATAACTTATCATAACATACTTTTTTCGACAATACAATCTTTTTTTAACAAACTATTCACATTTTATACGATATGAAAAAAGCGAAGCCGGTATGTCGACTTCGCTTTTTCAATATCATTTCAATTATTCATCCGCGTTCAGGGATGCCATCGCATCCTCGTAACCCGCGACAACTTCCTGATCGGGTGCCTTGGTCAGCAAGCTGACAACAACGATCACGATCGCCGCCAGAATAAACGCCGGCAGAAGTTCGTAGATATTTAGAACCGTATCGGCAAACTGTACGCGAACAACGAATTTCCAGACGAAAACCATGACACCGCCGGTGATCATACCTGCCAGTGCGCCCCACTTATTGGTGCGTTTCCAGAACAGCGCGAACAGGACGACCGGGCCGAAGGTCGCACCGAAGCCCGCCCACGCGAACGAAACGATGCGGAAGACCGAACTGTTGGGATTCATCGCAAGGAAAACGGCGATGACCGAAATGACCAGAACCGAAATACGTGCCAGCCAGATCGATTTCTTTTCGCTCAACTTAACGCCGAAGACTTCCTGCACCAGGTTCTGTGAAATACTGGACGCGGCCGCCAGCAACTGGCTGTCTGCCGTGGACATGGTCGACGCCAGAATACCGGCAAGAATGATGCCTGCCGTCACAGCCGGAATATAACCGTGATTGCTGATAAAGTTCGCAATATCCACCACGATGGTTTCGGAAGCGGAACTGTCCGCGTAGGTCGGGACGATGCCTTTCTGCATCAAAGAATAGCCGACCACACCGATCAGAACGGCGATCGCCATGGAAATTACGACCCAAACGCTGGCAACGCGGCGGGAAAGTTTCAGTTTATTCTTATCCTCGATCGCCATAAAACGAAGCAGGATGTGCGGCATACCGAAGTAACCGAGGCCCCATGCCATAGTCGAAGCAACGGGCAGTGCGCCGTACGAGCCGGTCGTTCCGCCTGCCACGTCAAAACCTTTGAACAGATCGGTATAACCGGTCAGATTTTTAACGTTATTGAAAACCGTACCGAAGCCGCCGGTGACCGCTTCGCCGACACCCAGAACGACCAGCAAAGCGACCGTCATGATAATACTCTGAACAAAGTCGGTCGTGGAAGCCGCCAAGAAGCCGCCCAGCGTGCAGTAGATCATAATGACCGCGGCACTGATGATCATAGCAGTCAGATAATCCATTCCGAACAGACTGTTGAACAGTTTGCCGCAGGCGGAGAAGCCCGACGCGGTATACGGAATGAAGAAAATGATGATGAACAGCGCGGAAATGCAGGTCAGAATACGCTTATCATCGCCGAACCGCTTGGAGAAGAAATCGGGCAGAGTAAACGCGCCCAGTTTATGACTGTAAACGCGAATTCTTTTTGCCACGATCAGCCAGTTGATGTAAGTACCGATCGCGAGACCGATCGCCGTCCAGCTGGCTTCCGCCAAACCGGTCATCAACGCAAGACCCGGCAAGCCCATCAAAAGCCATCCGCTCATGTCAGAGGCCTCCGCGCTCATAGCGGTGACCAGCGGTCCCAGCTTTCTGCCGCCCAGATAAAAGTCATCCGAATTTTTGTTTTTCTTACTGCAAACGGCACCGATAATGACCATACCGATCAGGTAGGCAATAATGGTTACCAGAATGCAGATGCTGATTGACGTCATGCCAATCACGCTCCTTTTCCAAATAATAACAGAAGTAGTATAACACAAACAAAAACAAAACGCAATAGAGAACAAAGTTTAGACTAAAATCAAAACTTTTGTTTTCGATTGCGTTCGTTTATCGTTAAATCAATCGTTTTTGTTATAGACCAAAGTCTATAACAAAATTGGACAAAAAATTATTTTCGGTTTTCCGACAGATAACCGTGCAAAAAGCGGCGGATCATATCTTCACCGTAACGGCACAGCGAATAATCGCCGCCGCAGATACACCAGTCATACATGATGGCACGCTCAAACACGGCGTACGCCTTGACGATATCGTTCGCGGAAAGCGTATCGGTCAGTTCCCCCGTTTCCTGCCCGTCTAAAATAATACGGCGCAGGAGTTTATAATAGGTACGGCTCTGATCCAGCAGATGCCGCTCGGACCGGGTGACCAACTGGGTCGAAAGCAAACGTGCCAGCAGATCGACCGAAATGCGGTTTTCGATCATCCGGAACACTTCCCGATTCAGAAATACCAGTTTGTCGATTGCGCCCATTTCGGGCGTAAAACGGTCTTTCAGCTGATCGTATATTTCATCGAACAGATACGAAAGCGAAGAAAGCAAAGCGTCCTTCCCGTCAAAATAATGATAAAACGACCCTTTGGAAGTACCGCTTTTGGCAATGATTTCATCGACCGTTGTATTTTCATACCCCTGCTCGTAGAACAGTTCCCACGCTGCCGATACGATCCGGCTTTTGGTGTTTTCTTTCTTTGCCATTTTACGGTGCGATCACAACTTCGGCGGAAATGATCTTGACCGCTTCGACCGGTTTATCGCCGGGGCCGACAACGGTATTGGCGATCTGATCGACCGTATCCATCCCTTCGGTCACCTGACCGAAAACGGTATGTTTGAAATCCAGCCACGGCGTACCGCCCAGATCGGCGTAGGCCTCCATGATCTCGGTCGGGAAACCGCGGTCGGCAAGATCTTCCATCTGGGAAAGCATACTTTCCGGAATGGTATCCGCCTGAACGATGAAGAACTGACTGCCGTTGGTGCCGGGACCGGCGTTTGCCATCGACAAAGCGCCGCGCAGATTGTGCAATTCCACACAGAAT
>JAZRWX010000201.1:0-2130 GCA_045599905.1 Acutalibacteraceae bacterium | reverse complement strand
GATACGGTTGTATCGGTTTGCTGTTTTTCTTTTTCGTTAAACGACCGCAGAAAAGCCCTTGGTTAAAGGGGTTTCAAAATACGGGTGGTGCATTTTAATTTTCGGGAAATGGTCTTATTCCCTATTTTGACGAAAAATAAGAAAAAACGGTCTGACAATACCAAAAAAGTACCGTCAAACCGTTAAATTACCGATTTCGTTAAACGACCGTTCGTAAAAAACATTAGATCTCCACGGGAATTTCCGTGCCGTCCCGGAATAAAAACAGCAAACGTCCTTCCCGCGTGACCGTTACCCGTTCGACCGTGGCACGGAAACGGGTCTCACTGAATTCAACATCCAGATTTGGATTTTCACAAATTTCAAATAAAAAACCGCTTAATAAATCCGCCTTGCCCAAACGGTTCTCCCGTTCGCGGCATAGGGCAGTTTTCTTTTGTATCAGGCTGTCATATTTTATTACTGATTTTGCCCGATATAAAGCGTCAAGATTTTTTTTGGTGGCAGGACTTCGTTGATCCTATCCCGTCCGAGGAAACGACGGCGCACTTCATCCAATTCGGTTTTGTAGATTCGTCCGGCGATTTTGACCTCGACCGCGGTCGTTTCCTCAGAAAGATTGCACAACCGCAAAATCAAGCCGCTTTGATCCTCGCTTTGCTTGAACGCCGTCACGACGACGCCCCGACCCGAAACGGTCAATGCCGGGGTATTGTCGGCAATGAAAGTTTCGGGATATTCGTCGGGCAGATAAAAGAGTTCCTGAATGGTGCTGTCCTGCACACACGGTCTGCCGCCCGAAAATTTCTTTATATCGCAGGCGGTGGCACGGGCCGTCAGCGGCGCACGGAAAGACTGCGCGACAAAAGGCAGATCGGCTTCGGCCGGTTCCCCGTCGAAAGTACAGAATGCCATACGCCCGCCATACTGCCGCAGGCATTGGTTTTCGGGGACCAGCCAGTTTTCGGATGCCCCGCTTGTAATGACACCGGTGGCGCGCAAAAGAGTGAAATACAGTTTGTTTTCATCGTGTTCGTATTCTTGGGCGCCCTCGGTAAAGACGGCAAAGCCTTGCTGATCGGCGCACAATGCGGCAAACGATGTATTGGGATAGGTCTGCGCGTCGGTACCGGGGAAGAAATCATTTTGCCGACGACAGACATCAAATGGTGCATCAGCATAGTGGAAATTGCTGCAAACATCGGTATTCATCACTACACGCAGGCGGTGATCACGGGAATGATTATCGACCGTATAATTGAGAATGACATACGGTTTTCCCTTTTCCAGCCGCAGGGACAAAATCAGCGTGGAAAGCACGCTCTCCTCCGTACGCTTTTCCTGTTCGAAATCGTAACCCGCCGGCAGGTTCATACGATAGTTGATCCGCACTTCGGCGGCGAATCGGTTATTTTCGGTGACGGTGACCGTCTTTTCAAACGAATCGTTCCCAAGCGGCTGATCTTTTCCGTCGATAAAGTGGTAGGAATCCCCCGCGTCCGCGCGGTCTTCCACCGCCAACAAATCGGAGATCACCCGCCCGGTCGCACATTCTTTCAGCGTAACCACGCCGTCCGACTCGACCGTGACCGTATAATACTCGTTGGAAATTTCCCTTCCCGATTGGATGGACTCTGCCGTCGGCAGTGCATCCGGCGCCTTTCGGACAATAAAGTTTTTGAACGAATATTCCCGCACCGTACCGGCGTCAAGGTACAGCGTACAATAGTCCACTTCCAGACGACCCGGCAGATTGATCGGTGAATATACGTTAGAAACGCCGCGGTGCCGGTCCAGAAGCAGAAAGTCGACCGGATTTCCCTGCGCGTCAAAGATCGCAAAGTTTTCCATGCCGTCGGCCACCAGCAGTTTCATTTCGACCTTTACCATGCCCGAAAGCGGTTTCGACAACGTATTGGCGACCGTGATGATATATTCGTCTTGCGCGGCATTGCGGCAAACGTCGGTATGCGTGATCGCTTGGCGGAAGCAGCGGTCAAGTTGGTCGTTCGCAAACTCAAAGTATTCAGCGTAACGGTTTTCCATGTGGGCATGGACCGCGTCGTGTGAACAGCCGCAGACCGAATCGTGCGGGTGGTTGCGCAAAAGATTTTTCCAGATATAGCGGAA
>JAZRWX010000200.1:0-2684 GCA_045599905.1 Acutalibacteraceae bacterium | reverse complement strand
ACATGGCTACGATCCGACTTCGCCAGGATTTGCGGCAACGGTGACCGGCATACCGGTTTCTTCGGCGATCAGTTCGGCAAGTCCGCGCAGTAAAGCACCGCCGCCCGTCAGGGTAATGCCGCTGTCAATAATATCCGCGGCAAGTTCCGGCGGCGTTTTTTCCAGCGTGGTACGAATGGTATCAATGATCTGTCCAATCGGATCCGCCATGGCATCGCGCACTTCCGCGGAGGAAATTGTGATATTTTTCGGCAGACCGTCCACAAGATTGCGTCCCTTTATTTCAATAGAGGATTCATTTTCATACGGTTTTGCCGAGCCAATGTCGATTTTGATCTGCTCGGCCGTTCGCTCACCGATCAGCAGATTATGCTTTTTGCGGATGTAGTTGATAATGGCTTCGTCCAAATCGTCGCCGGCAATACGGATGGATTGGGAAGTGACGATATCGCCGAGCGAAATGACGGCGACTTCACTGGTGCCGCCGCCGATATCAACGACCATGTTGCCGCTGGCATCCCAGATCGGCAGACCTGCGCCGACCGCAGCGGCCATGGGTTCTTCGATCAGATCGATATCCGTTGCGCCTGCCTGCTTTGCGGCATCGTAAACCGCGCGGCTTTCCACTTCGGTGACGCCCGAAGAAATGCAGATGACCATACGTACACGGGAGAAGAATGAACCTTTCAGTGCTTGACGGATAAAGCGCTTCAACATGGCGGCTGTCACGTCAAAGTCGGCAATAACGCCGTCTTTTAACGGACGGACCGCAACAATGGACCCCGGCGTTCTGCCGATCATTTTTTTGGCTTCATCGCCGACGGCGCGAACAGCGTCATTCCGCACGTCGTACGCGACGACCGACGGTTCTCTTAAAATAATCCCTTTCCCCTTGGCACAGACTAACGTATTGGCGGTGCCGAGATCAACACTAATATCTTTTGTAAACATATTCTGACTCCTTTATTTCAAGCAGGTGTTCTGCGTGTTAGTTTTCATTGCATTCCGGCGGCACGATCAGGCGCAGACCGTTTGGAATGTTGCGGATAACGATTTGTTTATCTCCGGGATCAAATTCTCCGTCCAACGTCCATGAAACGTCTTCGTCGGTTTCGATCGTAACGGAATCGGTGTGGAAAAATGCCATGCCCGGGCGATCCAGTTCCTTTTTGAGAATGCCGTCGATCACCGTTTGCAGTTTAATGATGTTATCTGGGTTTTCGATCAGCAGGACTTCGAATTCACCGTCGTTCAGTTTAACGACCGATTCATCAAAATGAACAACGCCGCCGACCGAAAGTGAATTGGAAACCGCGCCGAACAGATAATCACCCTCAACGGTTTTTTCATCGCAGGTCAGGCGAATGTGGATCGGTTTTATGGCGCTCAATGATTTGATGCCTTCAAAGAAATAGGCGGCCTGCCCCAGTACGTTTTTCACGTTTTGCGGGGCGGAATAGGAGGCGGCGGTAAAAGCACCGAAAGATGCCGTATAGGTGAAATACCGATTTCCGAACTGACCGATGTCGAGATTGATCTCTCTGCCGTTGACGATATCTTTTGCGGCATCGACAAAATTACGGGAAATATGAAGACCGGATGACCATTCGTTCAACGTGCCGGACGGAATATAACCGATCTTGCAGGATTGTCCGCTTTTCATCAGTCCGGTGACGACTTCGTTCAGCGTGCCGTCACCGCCACAGACAACGATACAATCGTATTTTTCCAAATCGTTTTGGGAAATATACACTGTCGCGTCACCGCGGTCCCGCGTGGTATAGATTGTTACGGTATAATCCGCATCGGAAAATACCTGCACAACACTTAATAATTCGGTTTTCATACGTGCCTTGCCCGAACAGGGGTTAACGATCATTAGTAACTCTTTTTTCTGCATGATGTACCTCGTTTTGTTTATCGGTAATTGATCGGTAATGTGGCGGCGGCATTCAGCGAAACGTCACTGACGTTACCGGATTGAAACTCATAATAACCCTGTGCGCCGACCATAGCGGCATTGTCACCGCAATAACATAAAGGCGGATAGTACAGACGGATTTCGCGCTTTTCGCATTCCTCGCTCATTCTGCGCCGCAGTTCACTGTTGCCGGAAACACCGCCTGCCAGCGCGATTTGTTTGTAACCGGTGGCTTCGGCGGCTTTCATGGTGTTTTCCAAAAGCATATCGCATACCCGTTCACGTACGGTGGCGGCAAGAACCGGAACGTCGATTTTTTCGTTTTTCTGTGCCGCGTTATGAACGGTATTGATGACTGCCGTTTTCAACCCTGAAAAACTGAAATCATATTCGCTGCCTTCCACGCGCGGAAACGGCAGAGGATATTTTTTGAAATCAGCAGAGGTGGCGATTTTATCCATTTCCACACCGCCGGGATAGGAAAGGCCCATGGTGCGAGCGGTTTTATCAAAACATTCGCCGGCGGCATCGTCACGTGTGCCGCCGATAATGCGGAAATCCGTATAATCTTTTACTTCAACGATCAGTGTATTGCCGCCGGAAACGACCAGACAGAGGAAAGGCGGTTTCAGGTCTTCATGGGCAATATAGTTTGCGGCAATATGACTTCTTAAATGGTGGACGGGAATCAGCGGGACTCCAAGTGAAAGTGCCAATCCTTTGGCAAAATTCACACCAACCAGCAGTGCCCCGATCAGACCGG
>JAZRWX010000199.1:0-3386 GCA_045599905.1 Acutalibacteraceae bacterium | reverse complement strand
ACTGGGGGTTTATTTCCGCGCCTTAAGGCACCAAATAAACGGCAAGTTTCAACAGAAACTTGCCGTTTTTAAATGAAACGCACCTGTGACGCATAAAACGAAACGGTGCGCTTCACTTCATGTGAGCGCAAGAAAACACTTTATTAAAAATAATTATGTAATTTTGTGTAAAGATCATTCGAACCAAGGCGGTTTTATTATTATATTAAATCACATTACATTAGCGGATGTTGTTGATGCCCAAGAGAAATAAAGACGTGACTTTCCGAGCATGGCTTCATCGCCGCTGACGTCGAGCATCGGTTCTTCCAGTTCTTCAATTCTTTCAAGCTCGCCGTTCAGGTATTTTTCAATGCGTTGCTTTGCGTGGATAAAGCGCTGACGCAATCCGCCGAAACGAATATCCATCACGTCAAAACCGTGCGGTTTGTTTTCCCACATCCATCGCTTTTCAAAGGCATCGTAAAACTCCTGCAAACGGATGACGTTTTCATCATACAAACCGAGCAATTCGCTTAATGCTTTGCGGTCGCCGTTTTGGTAAGCCGTTCGGGTTTTTACACCGATATCGAACTTGACTTCAAGCAACCGGCACAAGCGGTACAAGCTTTCAAACATAACACCGTATTCGGGATTATCACACAGTTTTTTCAGTTTTTCACCGCAGGCCGCATAGCGTGCCGCTTCGGTTCCATTGACCGTACAGTCAAGCAGACCGTTCAGGCAGTCGTTATAAAGCATATATTTATCGGGGTTAAAGAGAATGCCATCGGTATTCGGGGTATCGGGAAACTCTGCCAAATAGAAATCGTCATATTCGATGCCGAACATTTCCTTAAAGCCGCGTTTGATTTCGCCCATATCCTCTACGCCGTGTGCAAAGCGGGAAAGACGGTAAAGCTCGGGCAAGGTGGAAAAGCGGGAGCACTCGGCACCGTCGTCCCCCCAAATGGTAGTAAAATAGTTTTTGACGCCGTTTTCCATGCACGAGTGCATAGCTGCTGTGGCAGACGCGGCCGAATAGGACAGATGCGGTACAAAGCCCGTCCAAGCCCAGGTGCCGCCGGCAAACCAAACCGGCTGTAATTTCTGATAATTCTTAATACACTCGTCATAATGCGACTGTTCGGTATAATAGTATTCCCAGTAAACCAGCGTGACGTTTTTCGGGATTTTCTCTTTCAGCGAGGCATCAAAATCCGCCACCTCACTACTGCCGTTACCGGTCAGCTTATAGAACATATCGCCCCACATCAGCAAATTATAATCATATTTTGCGGCAATTTCTGAAACACGGTTCAAGTGTTTGAGCAGAATATCCATCCGCTTTTCGATACCGTGTTTTTGCAGATAAGTTCCAAGTCCGATAGAACCGGCCTCATCCATACCGATATGCAGCGTGCGTGTGGTAAAGCATTCGTGAAGGGTCGCAAACATATCTTTAATCAGTTCATAAACGCCTTCTTCCCCGACGCATAAAATATCGTTGCAGTCCCGAAGCTTAGCATACTGCGGCCAATGCATCAGGGTGCTTAAGTGTGCCAACGTTTGAATGCACGGAATCAACTCCACGTGGTGGGCATTGCCGTAGGTCACCAGTTCTTTCAGTTCTTCCTTGCTGTAACGGCCACGCTGACGACCAAAATAGGGCTGGTTGTCAACCTCATAGGTATCCTCTGTATAGAGCATCAAAAAATTGTATCCCATTTTTTCCAACAGATCAATCATGTGCTTTAGAGATTTTATATTCATCACCGCATTGCGTGATTGATCAATCATCACACCGAATCGGTCAAAAAAGTTTGCATTCATTACTCATTCCACCTTCTTTGATATATGTTTCAGTATAACAAAACCTATGTGAATTAACAAGTATAACTTTTTCATTTTATAAAGCAGATACCTTATTTGGTATCTGCTTTTACTTACTCTGATTTAATTACAATTCTTTCACAGTTCGGGGCACTGATTGTGACGGTACTCAAAGCACCCTCACTGTTATTGATCACGAGATCCACAATCTTATCTTCAATTTCACGCCGAATAATATTACGCAGTTCACGCGCACCGGATTTTGTACCGTCGCATTTTGAAACCAGATATTTACAAACGACAGCATCGTATGAAATGCGGATCAGCCGTTCTTTCAGCGCATCGACCATTTCCTGCATCATCAAATCAGCGATTTTTTGCAGGGCGGCATCATCCAGCGGATCAAATACGACGATCTCGTCGACTCGGGCAATAAACTCCGGCCGTAAAAATTCACGCAATGCCTTTTCCGCCTTTTCACGGCCGGCCTGCTGCGCGGTCTTTCCGAATCCCAACAGGTTTTCGTTGCGTTCGCTGCCGGCGTTGGAAGTCATAACAATGATCGTATTTTCAAAGTTTACAATACGACCTTGCGCATCGGTCACACGGCCTTCGTCCAAGATTTGAAGCAGAATATTCAGTACGTCCGGATGTGCCTTTTCGATTTCATCAAACAAAACCACCGAATACGGTTTGCGGCGTACTTTTTCGGTCAGCTGTCCGGCCTCATCGTATCCCACGTATCCGGGAGGCGCACCGATCAAACGAGAAACGGAATGTTTTTCCATAAACTCGGACATATCCAGGCGGATCAGCGTTTCCGGCGTGCTAAATAACTGTTTGGAAAGCGATTTGACAAGCAAGGTCTTTCCCACACCGGTCGGACCGACAAAGATGAACGAAGCCGGACGGCGTTCGGCACCGGTACGCACACGGGAACGCTTTACAGCGGCGGCAACAAGCGCGGTTGCCTGCTCCTGCCCAATCACTTCCGCGTTCAACGCGTCTTCCAGACCGACCAGTTTTTGCAGTTCGTTTTCCTCGACTTTTGAAGCCGGGATGCCTGTCCACAGTTCAATGACTTTTGCAATATCCTGCTCGCCGACAACGATATCGGAAGCAGGTCCGTACAGGGATTCCGCCTGCTTTTTGTATTTTTCAATATCGGTTTTGATCAATGCCTGCTTTTCATAATCCGGATTTTCGGTATCTGCCGCCAAATAGTCCAAATGGACTGACAGTTCGGCGATTTTTTTATTGATCGTATAAAGTTCATCGACCGCTTTATTTCCAAGCGAAGCGCAGGCACAGGCCTCGTCCAGTAGATCGATTGCCTTATCGGGCAGAAAACGGTCGGTAACATAGCGTTCAGACAACAGTACGACCTTACGGATAATTTCATCCGGAATATGCACACCGTGGAATCCCTCGTAATAGGATTTTACACCAAGCAAAACCTCCTCCGTTTCGGATAACGACGGTTCTTCTATGGTGACCGGCTGGAAACGGCGTTCCAATGCGGCATCTTTTTCAATATATTTACGGTATTCCTTAAAGGTCGTGGCACCGATGAC
>JAZRWX010000198.1:0-4206 GCA_045599905.1 Acutalibacteraceae bacterium | reverse complement strand
TTTGATTTATTGCCGATCCCGGTTGTGCTTGACGACGGTCACCATTTTGCACAGAGCAAACAGCGCGATCGCGTTGGGGATGACCATGAGGTTGTTGAACATATCGGTCAGTTCCCAGACCAGATCGTTGGAAGCCAGTGTACCGATAAAGATAAACGCCAGCGCAATGACGAAATAAATGATGTTGGACTTTTTGCCGAACATCCAGTTCATATTGATCTTACCGAACAGCGTCCAGCCGAGGATGGTCGAAAAGGCGAAGAACAGCAGGCAGATCGCCACGAATTTGGCGCCGAGGTTGTCACCCATAACGGTACCGAAAGCCGTCTGCGCAAGGTTGGTCTTATCAATGCTTTCCGTGACCTTTCCGGCATAACCGGCGGCAAGAACACCGTCTTTGGTATACAGGGTGGAAATGATGACCAGTGCGTTCAGCGTCAGCACAACGAAGGTATCGATAAAGACACCGATCATGGCGACAATGCCCTGATCGTGCGGATCCTTAACATTTGCCTGCGCGTGTGCGTGCGGGGTGGAACCCATACCGGCCTCGTTGGAGAACAGACCGCGTTTCGCGCCCTGGCTGATCGCGATTTTGATTGCCGCGCCGAAGCCGCCGCCGATGATCGCGTTCGGCTTAAACGCATATTTGAAGATCATACCGAAGGTTGCGGGAATGTATTTGATGCGGACGGCCAGAATGACCAGACCGCCGAGCAAAAAGATTGCCGCCATGATCGGAACGATTTTTTCGGTAACGGAAGCCAGACGCTGTACGCCGCCGATGAAAATGATGGCGCAGACAACGACCAGAACGATACCCATGACCCAAGACGGGATCCCAAAAGCGGTCTGCATACTTGCGCCGATGGAATTGGACTGTACCATACCGCCCATAAAGCCAAGCGCCAGCACTGCTGCAATGGCGAAGAAATACGCCAGGAACTTTCCGAATCCGCTCTTGAAAGCGGTCGTGATATAATAAACGGGACCGCCGTGGACCGTACCGTCATCATCCACGCGGCGGGTTTTCAGCGCCAGCGTGGCTTCGGCGTAGATCGTTGCCATACCGAAGAACGCGATGATCCACATCCAGAAAATAGCACCGGGGCCACCGGTCAGGATCGCACCGCTGGCACCGACGATATTACCGGTACCGACCTGCGCGGCGATCGCCGTGGCAAGTGCCTGGAACGAACTCATACCGCTTTTTTCCTTTGCGCCGTTCAATTTCAGATCACCGAACACCTTTTTCATGCCGGCGCCGAAAAAGCGCACCTGAACGAAACGAGTACGGATCGAATAATACAAACCGACCGCGATCAGTAAGAACACCAGAATGTAGTCCGAAAGATACTGGTTGATCGTACTGACGATTTTCAATAATACTTCTTGCATAACTATTCCCCCAAAAAATATTATCATTGAAAAAGGCCGCGCAATCAAGCACGACCTTCAAAAGCACAACAAAAACCCTTACGGGAAAAACTTTGTCCTTTTGCCTGAGAGATTGACGCACCTGCACGTTTTGCCCCTTCGGCCCTCGAAACGGATCGGGTTTCTCCAAAGTGCCGTCCATTCACAGTCTGCACACGCGCCATCCCATATTAAACGCCGTTTTTCTGCGAATTTCAACCGGCAATATTCAAATGATAGTGGCATTATAGCACACCGCCGGACAAAATGCAAGGTTTTTATCAATTATTTGACAAAATAATCATTCATCGTCACGGTACGGAATATATCTGACCTTCCGTTTCCGCTTATGGTTCATTTTGAAGATCACAAAAATCAGCACCACGATCAGCACGACCGCCGCCAGAACAATGTACAAAACGATCTTCCAGACCGATTCGGCGTATTTCTTGATCAGCAACAGTTTACTGCGCGCAATATCATCTCCGGCGATCAGTTCCACCGTACCGCGGACTTCTTCCCCGTAAATAATATCCGCCGTTCCCATCAGATCCCCTTTATGGACAGGCGCTTCCACGCTTTCGGCATTCAAGTGCGGTTCAACGCGGACGGTCGAATCGTCAGCGTCGCGCGGCAGCAGAACGTCGTATCCCGTTTTCAGGTACAGTTCCGCGTGATCGGTATCCAGCGACAGTTCGACCGGCATTTCGGCAACGGGTTCTTTCAGATTCCCCACCGTCCGGATCTCAAACGAGGAAAAGGCAGTCTGATACAGCGAAATGGTATCGGTAAAATGCTTCCCATTCACGTCGGGACAGCCCATCAGGATACACAAATACCGCATATCGTTTTTCATTGCCGTGCTGACCAGACATCTTCCCGCCTCGTCCGTGAATCCGGTTTTTACGCCGGCGGCGTACGGATAATAGCAATTCGTATTGGAAAGCATCAGCATATTCGTTGAAGTCAGCGTGCGCTGATCGGAAAAATTGGTGGCGGGCATGGTATAGGACGCGCTTTCGCAGATCTTTTTGAACCACTTGTTTTTTAAGGCGTACTGCGTCAGCGTGCAGATATCCCGTACCGTGGTATAGGTCTGCGCGTCGTGCAAACCGACCGGATTGCCGTAATGAGTACCGGTCAGTCCCAGTTCCTGCGCCTTGTCATTCATCATTTTCATGAAATTTTCGACCGTATCGCCGAAATACAGCGCGCCGAGATACGCGCAATCCCCGAACGAGGTCATCAGCACCAGATACATCAGATCTTTCTGGGTCAGCGTTTCCCCTTCCCGCAGGTTGGAGACCGCACTGCCCGTACCCGTGATGTACGGTTCGACCGCGTTGGTCATTTTCAGTTTTTTCTTAGGTTGAAAGCGGTCACTTTCCAGCATGACGGTAACGGTCATGATCTTGGTGATTGACGCCGGATAGACCTTGACATCAATATTTTTCTGATATAAAATATCGCCGGTATCCATAGAGATCAGCATTCCGGCTTTCGCGGAGGTCTTGACCAGCGACGCCATTACACCGGTCGCGTTTTCCTTGGCCAAAACCGAAAGCGGGACCGAAACGATCAGCAATATTGCAAAAAACAATGAAAAAATTTTTTTCTTCATGTAAATCCCCTTGCAATCAATTTGATAATATCATAACATAATTCTTGACAAATGGAAAGTGTTAAATTAAAATTTTTACAGAAACATACGTTTAGGCAGGAGGTGACCGCTTTGATTTACGTGACAGGTGATATGCACGGTGATACCGAACGGTTGTATGACCGTCAGTTCCGCAAGATCAAACCCGGAGACGTATTGTTGGTCTGTGGCGATTTCGGTTATATCTTCAATCACGACAAATTGGAAGAACAGGTCATCAACTTTTTTTCCAAACAGAAATTCATTACGGCTTTTGTCGACGGCACACATGACGATCTTTCCTTTATCAACCGCTGCCGCACCACGGTGTGGAAAGGCGGAATGGTTCACCGTGTCAAAGGGAATCTGCTTCATTTGATGCGCGGTCAGATCTTTGAGATCGAGGGAAAACGCATCTTCACGTTCGGCGGCGGCGAAAGCACCGACAAGGATATGCGCATCGAGCAGGGGCGCTGGTGGCGCGAGGAAGAACCGACACCGCTGGAAATGGCGGGCGGCGCCAAGCGGCTGGACGAAGCGGGCTGTGACGTGGACTATATCATCACGCACGAACCGCCCATGCTGGTCAAAAGCGCCATGCTGCTGCGCAAAGGTGACAATGACCGTGTTAACAAACTGAACGGTTATTTTGAGGAGATCGGGCGGTCGTGTGATTTTACCCACTGGTATTTCGGTTCCCTGCACGAAGACCGTGTCATTACCGAACACCACACCTGTGTATTCCGGAAAATCCTGCCGTTGGATCATCCGGCACGTAAAAGACCGGTCACCGAAGAGAAAAACGCCGCGGCGGCAGGGGCCGGCAAGGAAGCTTAAATCCCCTGCTGCGGCTTGACAGACAAGATATATTTATGTTATAATAGTATGATGAATTACCGCATTGCGGATGAACAGGAGCGTATGATATGCTGAACACCGACCGGCTCTGCATGGGCTGCATGAACGAAACCAACGGAGAACAGAAATGTCCCTACTGCGGTCACCCGATTGACGAGCAAAACCCGCGCAACACACTGCCGACACGTTTTTGGCTGCATGACCGTTACATGGTCGGACGTGTACTGGAAGCGGACGGCGAAGGGATCACCTATTTAGGGTGGGACAACGCCGATGATATTGCCGTCAGCATC
>JAZRWX010000197.1:0-4414 GCA_045599905.1 Acutalibacteraceae bacterium | reverse complement strand
ATCGACATACTGGTCAACAATGCCGGTATCGCCCATCAGGGTTTGATCACGCAGGTCGACGAGTATGACGTTGACCGGATCTTTGACGTAGATCTGAAAGGTGTTTATAATTGCTGTCGGGCGGTAACGCCGACAATGGTCAATCAAAAGTCGGGTAAAATCATCAATATTTCTTCAATGTGGGGTCAGGTCGGCGCTTCATGCGAAGTTGCCTATTCCGCCGCCAAGGCAGGTGTCATCGGTTTAACGAAAGCACTTGCAAAAGAACTGGCCCCAAGCGGTATTACGGTCAACGCCGTAGCGCCCGGTATCGTTGAAACCAGTATGAACTCGCATTTAAGTGTTGAGGAACTGAATGATTTTGTTTCGGAAATTCCGCTTGGACGTATGTGCAGCACAGAGGAAATCGCCGCAACGATCTATTTCCTGGCCTCTGATGAAGCCGATTATATCACCGGGCAGGTTCTCGGCGTAAACGGCGGTTATGTTATCTGATTTGCTATTTACTCGTAAAAAATAACAAAAACACACGGGATGAAGGGTTTATCCTTTCTTCCCGTGTGTTTTTTAGTATAATACAAATTTATTCTCTGATCACTTCTGCCGAGTCAAAAATCAGCACAACATTTTTTCTTTTGCATTTTTTGGTGTCAAATCTCAATTCCAATAAATAGTGATCACCCTTGTTTTCCAATTCATCCCATAACCACCAACCACCGGTTAACAAAGAAAGTTCAAAATCTGCGGGTTTGGTCTTGAAATTCTTGAACCTTATTTGTGTGATATTACTCTCCCCCACGACACCATCACAGTCGATATTAAGAATCAACTGCTTATCAGCCGGATTCCATGCCGATTCTTTTATTGTAGCAGAAACAATATGAGCATCGTGCAACCCGTATGTCCAATACCAGGTTGGTACGTTATTTTTCAAAGGGTTCAACTCCAGAACACCAATCACTTCGTAAATTTATGGAAAACTTTTTTCCCTTTTTTAATGATGAAATCACCGTCAAAATCGGTCGCCGCAAACATTGTTGACGGATCGGTCACCTTTTCGTCATTGACCGAAACGCCGCCCTGCATAACCAGTCTGCGGGCTTCACCGTTGGAAGATGCAAGACCGCCCTTTGTCATCAGGTTGAGCAAACCGATTTTATCGTCGGCAAAATCTTCATCAGACAACGCAGTCGTCGGCATATTGTCGGCGCTTCCCGCACCGGAGAATACGGCGCGCGCCGCGTCCTGTGCTTTGATCGCCTCGTTCTCGCCGTGAACCATTTTAGTCAATTCAAATGCCAGGATCTCTTTCGCTTCGTTCAGCTTACTGCCTTCCCACTGATCCATTGCGTCGATCTGTTCCAGCGGCAGGAAAGTCAGCATACGGATGCATTTCAGCACATCGGCATCGCCGACGTTACGCCAGTATTGATAGAATTCATACGGCGAAGTTTTGTTCGGGTCAAGCCATACCGCGTTCCCCGCGGTCTTGCCCATTTTCTTGCCCTGCGAGTCGGTCAACAAGGTGATCGTCATAGCACAGGCATCCTTGCCGAGCTTGCGGCGGATCAACTCGGTACCGCCCAGCATATTAGACCACTGATCATCACCGCCGAACTGCATATTACAGCCGTATTCCTTAAACAGATGATAAAAGTCATAACTCTGCATGATCATATAATTGAATTCAAGGAAGCTCAATCCCTTTTCCATACGTTGTTTATAGCATTCGGCACGCAGCATATTATTAACCGAGAAACAGGCACCGACTTCACGAAGCAGATCAACATAATTCAGATTAAGCAGCCATTCGGCGTTGTTGACCATCATAGCCTTTCCTTCGCCGAAATCAATGAAACGTTCCATCTGACGTTTGAAGCAGGCGGCATTATGCTCAATATCTTCCTTGGTCAGCATTTTTCGCATATCCGTGCGCCCGGAAGGGTCACCGATCATTGTCGTTCCGCCGCCGATCAGCGCGATCGGGCGGTTCCCCGCCATCTGCAAACGCTTCATCAGGGTAAGCGCCATAAAATGACCGGCCGTCAGACTGTCAGCAGTACAGTCAAAACCGATATAGAATACGGCTTTTCCGTTATTGATGACATCGCGGATTCTTTCTTCATCTGTTACCTGGGCAATCAATCCGCGGGCAACCAATTCTTCATAGATTTTCATATTATTTTCTCCTATCCAACAATTCCTTTGCGGAATTGAATAAATTTTCTGTCATTTCACTGCCGGACATCATTCGCGCGATTTCTTCTACCCGTTTATCATCTTCAAGCGGATGAACACCGGTGAAAGTAGAATTGCCGTCCGAATATTTTTCAATCAGCAAATGGGTCGCGGCGGCAGAGGCGATCTGCGGCAGATGTGTCACGCAGAGTACCTGACGATTCTTTGAAACTGTTTTTAGCAAATTACCGACTTTGGCGGCGGTATCTCCGCTGACACCGCTGTCGACCTCATCGAAAATCAAGGTGCCGATTTCATCACGGTCCGCCAGTACGCTTTTGATGACCAACATCACACGGGACAATTCACCGCCGGACGCAATTTTTGCCAATGGCTTGACCGTCTGACCGGCGTTTGCGGAAATCAAAAACTGTACCGTATCGCAGCCGTCTTTTTGATATCTTCCCTTCGCGAAATCCACAACAAATCGGACGTTCGGCATATTCAAATAGCGCAGTCCGTCGCACACCCGTTCTTCAAAAGTCCGGGCGGCTGTTTTACGGGATTCCGTTAATCGCTCGCCCAATTTTACCAACCGTACGGTCGATTCATCGATCAGATCGGAAAGTTGTTCGGCACGCTGATCGGCGAAAGTAATGGTTTCAAGTTCTTTGGTGGCGTTATCCAGGAAAGAAAGCATTTTTTCTTCGCTGTCACCGTATTTCAACGGAAGACGGTACAAAAGATCCAAACGGTCACGTATCGAATTGACATCCGCCGCGCTGTAATCACCGCCTTCGGTAAAAGAACGGATCTCGCCGCAAACGCTTTCCATATCACAGATCATGGATTCCAGTTTTTGAACGCTCTCATCAAACAGACTGCCGCCGGTTTTCAGTTGACGTTGTGCCGTGCGCACCATTTCCAAAGCGCCGTCTGCCTCATCGGTGCCATTCAAAGAAAAATACGCGGTCTTCAAAGCCTCGGCTGTCTTTTCATAATTTTCCGCCAAAGCAAGTTTCTGTTTTAATTCTTCGATTTCACCGACTTTGATAGATGCAGAGGTCAACTCATTGATTTGATACGTCAGCAGATCGATTTTGCGTTGTTTTTTATCCACGTCGATTTCAAGCGCGCGTAATTCGCGCCGAAGATCATTGATTTTCTTGAATTCGGTATAATATTCTGCCAAACGATCCCCGTTATCGGCAATGCGGTCAATATAACCGCAATGGGTCGCAGGAACCAGTAAATTCTGATTATCATGTTGACCATGAATATTGACAAGTTTACGCCCGATTTCCCGCAGAATTCCGACGGTAACCGGCTGACCGTTAATCCGAACCGAACCGTTTCCGTTCAGATTCAGCACACGGCGGATCAGCAACTGGCCATCATCTTCAATTGGAATTCCCTGATCACTTAACACCTGTAAAACGGACTTTGACAAATTACAGAAAACCGCTGAAACAACAGCACTGTCACAGCCGGTACGAATCAGTTCCTTTGAGGTACGTTCACCCAGTACCGCATGGATCGCATCAATTATGATCGACTTTCCGGTGCCGGTTTCACCGGTCATAACGTTAAAATGATCGGTCAGTTCAATATCGGATTTTTCAATAATCGCTATATTTTCAATATGCAGATATTTCAGCATACAAATCCCGCCGTTAAATCAATTTTTAATATTGCGTATTGCGGTCGCCAGATCCGCAGCCTGTTCCTCGGTACGGGTCACGATCAAAATCGTATCGTCCCCTGCAAGCGAGCCGAGCATACGGTCACTGAACAGTGCGTCCAACGCAACTGCCGCACCGGATGCCATACCCGGAAAACATTTAACAACAACGTTATTCACGGCATAGTCAACACTTTTCGCAGACTGCGACAACAACATCTTATAGTGCTGTTCGGAATGATTATTATATGAATGCGTATTTGCGCTGAGATACCGGTAATTTCCTTCGGCATCGTGACCCTTGATCAAACGAAGTTCCTTGATGTCACGTGAAACGGTCGACTGCGTCACGGGATAACCCGCATTCAAAAGCGCGTTTTGAAGTTCTTCCTGGGTCAGTATGATTTTTTGCGAGATCAGCTCAAGAATCTTTTCCTGTCGATTCCCTTTCATTATTTCCACTCCTTGCATCTGAAAATTTCACAGACAATGTTTGATAAAATGAAGGGACGTTGAATCTCAATAATTGAACGGCCTGCTTGGCACGGGTAATGT
>JAZRWX010000196.1:0-6651 GCA_045599905.1 Acutalibacteraceae bacterium | reverse complement strand
CACCGCCGCTGAGTCCCGGCAAACCGTGTTCGGCGGCATAGCGCGCCGCTTTTACGTTTTCTTCATCGGTATTGAAATGATTATGTATTTCAATGAAATCAAAATATTCAGCGTCAAGCGGAACTTCCGGGTCGCGAATATAGGAGCGGTCGCGAAACGGATGGGCACAGGCAAAAATGCCGCCGTTTTCACGGACGAATTTCGACATTTCAGGCAATTTGAAATTCAGAAAATCGGAACATTCAATCAGGGTGTCCGGTGAAAGACCGAAAATCAAAACTTCCTTACCGTAACCCATGCCTTCTTCTATGCCGAACAGGATATCCATGTCATATTTTTCGGCATAGCGTTTGGCGGCAAGATAATCCTGCTTGTACACTTCCATGAAACCGCGCCACGGAAGATCTCTGCTGACGGCGGTATTGCCGTGATAAAAATGGTTGCTGAAAACCAGTCCGGCATATCCCGCCTCATGCGCGGCATCGATCATTTCTTCTGCTGTGGAGGAAGCACAGGCACTGCAAGCGGAGGTGTGCAGATGAATTTCATAACGGTACATAATTTGAACTCCTAATGCAATTTTCCATTATTCTACCACTGTTTTTCAAAAAAGTCCATGCTTTTTGAAAAAATACTTGACAAATTTCAGATTTGGTGTATAATGATTTCGACAACGAAGCAGAACTACCGCGTTCTCACCTTGCGCGAACCGATTCGCCGGGTTCATAGTACACCCATTCAGGGCGTTATTGTGTTTGGAAGCGTAGGTGGATTTTTCTGCTTACGCTATTGTTATTTTTTGGAGGTGCTTGACGATCAGCAGCAAAGAATTAGCCATCAATGAAGGTATCCGTTTTAAGGAGGTCCGCGTGATCGACTCGGACGGATCGCAACTCGGCATTGTGCCGATAGCAAAAGCGCAGGATGCCGCCAACGCCAAGAATTTGGATTTGGTTTGCATTTCACCGAACGCTACGCCGCCTGTGTGTAAAATCATGGATTACGGCAAATACCGCTACGAACAGACCAAACGCGAAAAAGAAGCCAAAAAGAATCAAAAAGTAGTGGAAGTCAAGGAAATCCGCCTGGGATTAGGTATCGACGTTCACGATTTTGAAACCAAAGGCAATCAGGCAATCAAGTTTTTGAAGGCCGGAAATAAAGTGAAGGTTTCCATTCGTTTCCGCGGTCGTGAAATGGGACATCCCGAAATCGGCTATGATAACATGAACCGTTTTGCAGAATACTGTGCAGAAGCCGGTAATGTTGAAAAAGCTGCCAAGATGGAAGGGCGCAACATGTTAATGTTCCTGGCTCCGAAAACCGGAAAAGAAAAGTAATATTTGGGAGGAATTATAAATGCCTAAGATCAAAACTCACAGCGGCGCAAAAAAGCGCTTTAAACTCACCAAGACCGGCAAGGTCAAACGTGCACACGCTTTCAAGTCGCACATTCTCAACAAGAAGACCACAAAGCGCAAGAGAAATCTTCGCAAGGTCGTATGTGCCGATGTAACCAACGTTGCAAAGGTAAAGAAAATGATCCCTTACAAATAATCGTAAGGCAATTGAATGGAGGTAACTTGAAATGGCTCGTGTAAAAGGTGCGCTTGCAACGCGCAAAAGAAGAAATAAAACTTTAAAGCTCGCCAAAGGTTATTTTGGCGCAAAATCCAAACTGTTCAAGACCGCAAAAGAAGCGGTCATGAAATCCGGAAATTACGCTTATATCGGCCGCAGACAGAAAAAGCGTGATTTCCGCCGTCTGTGGATCACCCGCATTTCTGCCGGTGCCCGTATGAACGGCATGAATTATTCGACCTTTATCAACGGTTTGAATAAGGCCGGCGTTCAGATCAACCGCAAAATGTTGGCTGATATCGCAGTGAATGATCCGAAGGGATTTGAAACCCTTGCCAAAACTGCGCAAAAAGCGCTTGAAAAATAAGAATCGCACGTCCGGGATTTTTAATCTCGGGCGGCTTTTTGCTTTTTACAGTATTGATTTTTTGTGAAAAAGAGGGATGATTTTGTTCCGTTTTCAAACGATTACAAGCCGTGAAAATCCTTTGGTTAAATTGGTATGCTCACTTCAAACTTCCGCGAAAGACCGTCGAAAAAACGGTCTGTTTGTGCTGGAAGGATTGCGGATCTGCGACGATGCTTCGGAAAATAATATCCCTTTTGAAAAATTGATCGTTTCGCAAACCGCTTTTGAAAAATACGCGGAAACGGTTGCTCGTTTTGCCGAAAATGCCGCCCTTTGTGTGCAGGTTCCCGACGACATTTTCGCGAAAATGAGCGATACGGATTCGCCGCAGGGTATTCTTGCCGTTGTAAAAATACCGGACGAAAATGAATCGCCAAAAGCAGATGGAAAATATATCGGATTGGAAAATCTGAATGATCCGTCAAATCTCGGCGCGGTCGCAAGAACGGCGGAGGCGCTGGGCATTTCCGGTATTTTCATCACCAAGGACGGATGCGATCCGTACAGTCCGAAAGCGCTTCGGGCATCAATGGGAACTTTATTGCGTGTACCGCTTTATTTGACCGAAAATCTGCTTAACACCGCCAAAGAAACCGGATTAAAACCTTTTGCCTGCGTGGTGGATGCCGACGCAGTTTCGATTACGGATATATCTTTTGAAAACGGCTGTATGCTGATGATCGGAAACGAGGCAAACGGGTTGAAACCGCAAACGAAGGCAGGCGCTTTTGAACGGATCACGATCCCAATGCACGGAAAAGCGGAATCGCTGAATGCCGCCGCGGCCGCGGCGATCGCTATGTGGGAGATGGTTCGATGACGGTCCTGACTGAGGAGCAGTCCCGTCAACAATTGCGCTATGCGGTTTGGCTGCAATCGGTTTTGCGTATCGGCAGCGCGCGAGTTCGCGAAATTCTGGAATATTTCGGAACTGCCGGGGCAGTATATGAGGCATCGGATGAAACGTGGATTGAAAGCGGTTTGTTTACGCCCGCGCAGTTGCGGCGCAAATCGGAAATCATGTTGACTGCCGCGGATGAAATACTGGCTTGCTGTAAAGAACACGGAATTACGGCGCTGTCTGTTTTTGACCCGCGTTATCCGGCGTGTCTGCGTAATATTGCGGATCCGCCCGTTCTGATCTACTGCAAGGGCAATCTGCCGAATATAGATGAACTACCGTCCTTTTGCATTGTCGGACCGCGAAAAGTTTCCGATTTCGGGAGGAAGTCGGCGTATGCGTTGGCAAGACGGCTTTCGCTTGCGGGGTTTGTTATTGTCAGCGGCGGTGCGCTCGGTACCGATACCGTCGCGCATACCGGTGCATTGAAAGCAGGCGGGAAAACCGTTTGCGTTTTGCCTTGCGGATTACGGTACGATTATTTGCCGGTCAACCGACCGCTTCGGGAAGAAATAATCCGACAGGGCGGTTGCCTTGTCAGTGAGTGTCCGCCGGATTTAGGCGTGACAAAATACGCTTTTCAGGTTCGCAACCGGATATTATCCGCATTAGCACTCGGGGTTGCAATTCCGGAAGCCGGGGAACGCAGCGGTGCGCTGATCACGGCGCGTCACGCCTGTGAACAGGGCAGGGACGTATTTGTTGTTCCGGGCAATCCGACCTTGCCGCAGTATGCCGGTTCCAACGCATTACTGCGTGAAGGGGCAAAGCCGCTTTTGGACGCTTCGGATATATTCAGCGAATATTTACCGTCGTTTCCGGATAAAATCGACGTGGAACGTGCTTTTGAAAAAACACCGCAACCGCAAAAAAATGAAAAGTTTCAAAAAAAATCGACTGAACCCCTTTCCAAAGAGGCAAAAATAGTATATAATTATTTAGATAAGCAAAAATTTACCGCTGATGATTTGTTAAATACGGGACTTTCGCAAGACGTACTGCTGCCGGTGTTGACCGAGTTGGAGATTTTCGGCTTTATTGAAAGTTTACCCGGCGGATATTACATGGTAAGATAGGAGAAAAATTTATGGCAAAACTCGTAATCGTGGAATCCCCGACCAAAGTGAAAAGCATAAAGAAATATCTTGGTTCCGGCTATGATGTTATGGCATCTATGGGGCACGTTCGCGATCTTCCGAAATCAAAACTCGGCGTGGATGTTGAGAATGATTTTAAACCGCAATACTCAATTATGTCAGATAAACGTTCCTTGATCAAAAATCTGAAAGAAGCCGCCGAAAACAGCGATGGTGTATTGCTCGCGACCGACCCGGACCGCGAGGGAGAAGCGATTTCCTGGCATCTGGCAAAAATTCTTTCGCTGGATACTTCGGAATGCAACCGCGTGACCTTTAACGAGATCACCGAAAGCGGTGTAAAAGCCGGCATTGTCCGTCCGCGTCAGCTGGATATGAATTTGGTCGATGCGCAGCAGGCGCGCCGTGTGTTGGACCGTATCGTCGGCTATAAACTCAGTCCGTTCCTTTGGAAAAAAGTAAAAAGCGGACTTTCAGCCGGCCGTGTTCAGACAGTTGCTCTGCGTTTGATCGTTGACCGTGAACGTGAAATCGAAAAATTTGTTCCGGAAGAATTCTGGACGGTTGACGCACGCCTGATCAGTAACCGTCACGTATTCAGCGCAAAATTTTTCGGTACCGCTGACGGGAAGAAGATCGAAATTAAAAACAATGCGGAAGCCGATGAAATCGTCGCGGCATTGGAAAACGCGGAATACTTTGTTTCCGAATTGAAAAAAGGTACCCGCAATAAACAACCCGCGCCGCCGTTCATCACTTCCACTTTACAGCAGGAAGCATCCCGCAAACTGGGCTTTACCGGTCAGCGTACCATGCGTATTGCCCAGCAGTTGTATGAAGGTATGGAAATTCCGGGCGTCGGTACGACCGGTCTGATCACTTATATGCGTACCGACTCGCTTCGTATTTCCGAAGAAGCGCGTGCCGCAGGAAACCGCTATATTACCGGTCGGTACGGAAAAGAGTATCTGCCGTCGAAACCGCGTTATTTCCGCACGAAAAATAACGCGCAGGATGCCCACGAGGCCATTCGTCCGACCGATGTTATGCTGACTCCGGATCGTGTACAAAGCGCCCTTACGGCAGAACAGTATAAACTTTACCGCCTGATCTGGGAACGCTTTATTGCTTCGCTGATGGCGGCTTGCGTACAGGATACCGTGGCGGCAGATATTACCGCGGCGGATTATCTCTTCAAAGCAAGCGGTTATTCCGTGAAGTTTGACGGATATACCGTTCTTTATGAAGAAGGTCGCGATGAAGAGGATGCGAATGATGTTGCGTTGCCTGAAATGAAGAAAGGCGATTTGCTGAAACTTAAAGAACTGGCACCGAATCAGCATTTCACACAACCGCCGGCACGTTTTACCGAACCGACTCTGATCAAGGCGTTGGATGATAACGGAATTGGCCGTCCGTCCACTTATGCGCCGATCCTTTCAAACATTTTACAGCGTGATTATATCGAACGCGAAAAGAAATCGTTGAAACCCACTCAACTTGGTACGGTAGTCGTCGATCTTATGGTTGAATACTTCAAGCGCATATTTGACGTAAAATTTACGGCATCGCTTGAAAAACAGTTGGATCAGATCGGCGCGGGCGAACTTTCGTGGATCGCAACGATGGATGATTTTTACGCCGATTTCAATAAGTTGTATACGCAGGCGGAAAAATCTCTAGACGGCCAGCGTGTGAAAGTGCCGGACGTCGAAACTGATGAAGTCTGCGAAAAATGCGGACGGAAAATGGTTATTAAAAACGGACGTTTCGGAAAGTTTCTGGCTTGCCCCGGTTATCCGTCCTGTAAGAATACCAAACCGCTTCCGGCGGATGAAATCAAACAACCGTGCCCGAAATGCGGTGCTAAACTGGTAAAGAAACGTTCCAAAAAAGGAAAGACTTTTTACGGTTGCTCGAATTATCCGAACTGTGATTTTGCGGCACCGGGTATTCCGACGGGTGACGTGTGTCCGGAATGCGGCAGTTATATCCTGCGTGGCTTGCGCGGCAGAAAGTATTGCATGAACGCTGAATGTCCCACGCGTGTACGCGGTCGGGAAGAAGCCGCCAAGAAGGCAATGGCGGATAAGAAAGAATGAATACCGTAACCGTTATCGGCGGAGGACTTGCCGGATGCGAGGCCGCCTGGCAATTGGCAAATCGCGGCATTTCGGTCCGCCTGATCGAGATGAAACCGCTGAAAATGTCCCCGGCGCATCACAGCCCACTTTTGGCGGAACTGGTTTGTTCCAATTCGCTGAAAGCTTCCCGTATAGATTCCGCCGCCGGTCTGTTAAAAGAAGAAATGCGGCGTTTGGGTTCGGTTTGCTTACCTGCCGCCGACCGTGCGTCGGTCGCCGCCGGTGGCGCACTTGCGGTCGATCGTGACCGTTTTTCCGAAGCAATCACCGAATCGATCCGGAATCATCCGAACATTACCGTTGTAAATGAAATTGTCCGTAATTTACCTTCCGACGGCGTTTCGGTCATTGCGACCGGTCCGCTGACCGATTTGGAACTGGCGAATGATATCGCCGGTCTGACGGATGATGGTAATTTGAGTTTTTACGATGCCGCGGCGCCGATCGTTACGGCGGAAAGCATTGTTTTTTCAAAGGCGTTTTACGCTTCGCGTTACAACGATAATGCGACCGGTGACT
>JAZRWX010000195.1:0-3901 GCA_045599905.1 Acutalibacteraceae bacterium | reverse complement strand
AAAAAAAGACAGCCGCACGAGAGCGGCTGCCCGAAATTGTAATGCGTTGCTAAACTTCTGTGCCCCTTTCAGGGGCTACGCCAGTATTCACCCCTTATAGGGGTGGTGCATACCACCAGTTCACTGGTGGTTATGATTTTTGTAAATTTTTTATTGATTTCGCGGATTGAACTCTTTACCGGTAATCAAATAGTCAATAGAAACATCAAAATATCTCGATAAATTTAGCAACATTTGAATATCGGGGGAACGCTGCCCGTTTTCGTAATATGAGAGAGCCTCCCGGCTGATGGAAAGGTCCATGGCGACCTTTTGCTGATTTAGGTTCTTTTTTAAGCGAATTTCTCGCAAACCGATCATTTTTATCGATCGACCAGACATGACTTCACCTCAATAAAAAGCTCTTGACTTAATTGTAACGATATGTTACAATTGAAATGTAACAATTTGTTACATTCCGTTGTTAAAGGAGTCATTAAAATGAAATTAGTAAATTTGTTTGAAAAAAAGCAAGAACCGCTTTCGGAAGAGACAATTAAAAAAATGGTGTTGGATGCCGAATATTATCGAACTGGAAGCAACGGCTATCCGGAGGATAAGATTAGAGCTCTGGATTTATATGAAAAAGCTGCCAAGTATGGCAACACATATTCGCAATTAATTGCAGGGTATTCTTATGATTTCGGTGACGGTGTGGCGAAAAATTCAAAACTTGCAATAAAGTATTACAGAGATGCTTCTGAAAGCGGGAATTGCGATGCCACCTTAAATTTAGCTAATATTTATAGTTCTGATCGGCATGGACTAAAAGATAAAAACATGGCAATTCGGTATTATAAACTTGCAATCGAGCAGGGTTCTGTCGTAGCCCTATCAAATTTGGCCGGCATTTATATGCAACAGTGTCTCGATGGTGAAAGGTCGAAAGAAGAAGCTGTTGCTATGGCAAAACCATTACTGGAAAAAGCGGAATCGTCGGGGTATATTAATGCGGATTATTGGTTGAATTATGGCGTATTAAACGCAGATATTGGAAAAAACGATATTGCCGCTGTTTCATTTGTAAAAGCGGTAGATGCTGATAATGGAAATCAAAACGCACAATTTATGCTTGCAAAACATCGGTTTTTCGGCCGTGGGACAGATATGGATTTGGAAGATGCAAGGAGTAGATTCCAATGGTTGGCAGATACTTATAACGATAAAGATGCTATTAATTTTCTTTCGTGGTATACGCAATTTGACAAATTCCGCGACACCATTGATGCTGTTGCAGAATATATGAAAGCTGATAGATTCGGTGACGGATACCATTTGTTTTTTAACAAAATTAATGGCAGTTCATTGGTTCTGTTCTTTTCCGCAACAATTTGCTCAAAAATAAATAATTTGCAAGTGCAAGTGCGTGAGGATTGGATAAAATACAGTGATAGTGTAAGTAAGCTGAAACAGGTTTTTGATAAAGTAGAATCTGATCCCTCTGACGAAGGTGAATGTTTTTCTTATGAAAAGGATTCGTTTTCAAACTTCTATCAAGAATTTTTATTTGATTCAAAAATAGATGCATATATCAAAAATACTATTAAAGAAAAATTTGAACATATTAACCCATACACAGAATTTACCATCAATCCGAACAATGAATGCTTTATCGAAGTGAGAAAGTGATTATATACTATGCAAAATATTTTTGAAATTGAAATGCCCAATCTCCCTGGATTAAACATTGAAATGATAAAACATTTTGTTTTTGATACCGCCAATAAGCGAAATTTTCCGGTAGCCTTTGAAAAATGTCAAAAAGACTCAGTTATTGCATATCATCCCGAACATCAAGATGATTATTTACATTTAAAAATTACATATTGGACGGAAGGAAATTTTGCTGTTGTTGGAGGGAGTTTTGTTGGAAAAAGCAAGCAAAACATGCAGCAAACTTATCGGAAAGTATCAGGCAGGCAGTTAACGGCCGGATATATTGCCTCATTATTTAATTTGAATAATTCAACTGAAATGTTTTTTAGATCGCTTGTAAGCGGGATTCGGTCTTCTGCATATAGCGAAGAAAAATATAATGCGGAAATATACTACTATCAAAGGTTAATCGCTATATGCAAAGAAACATTTAATATTTGTTAAGGAAAGTGAGGTAATAAACATGGCACGTTGTCCTTTCTTGGATTATGAGAGTAATTCTTTTTTTGGCAATTCCAGAGATAAGTTCATCTGCAAAGAATGCGGAAGACAAATGGATGTTGACAGTTCGCAAGTAAAATATACTTGTAATGCCGAATATGGAGATAATTATAAAGATTGTCCTATTTATTGGAACCGATAAAAATGCAGACATTTTTTCTGTTAAATACCATTAGTTACTTAAAACATAGTTAGCAAAAAGAGGCAAAAACCATCATCTCTGTTTGGAAAACGATTTGTCTTTGCTGAGAGCCCCGGAATTCTGCATTCGCAGAATTCCGGTTTTGTTTTTCAGTCCGCCGCCGTGGATATGGCGGAAAGCGGTATTCTGTACAGAACCAGTTTTTTCATGATCCTGTAATCCTCCTGCGTGATGGTACCGCTCGGGTGGCGCACCAGCGTTTCCGTTCCGGTCAGGATCAGATCGTCGGCATCGGAAATGACGGTTCCGTCGACTTCAAGCGGGCAGATGTCATACAATTCGTTGTACGGCTTCGTACCCTCGATAATGCGGCTGATACGAACCAAGTCCGCGGCGGAAAAGATGTTTTCGTGGTATTCTACCCTGCGGCAGGCGTTTTCGGCGACGGTCAGGGAAAGCAGATCGGTTCTGTTCACGATTCGATCCCCCAGTCCGCTGACGAAAGCGTATCGGCGCGGATGTTATCTAAAAACACACGCAGCGCGCAGGTCAGGCAGTGGTATTCCCGTTTTGAGATCTGCTTGTCGGGGGAGGTGCTTTCATCGGCGAAAATGCGCTCGCCCTTTTCCACTTTTGACAGACAGCCGTTGCTGTTCAGGCGTTTTACGTAGATCATGCGGCATCCCCCTCCCATGCGGCGTCGACGCACAGCCAGTCAAACGCGCCGCGGAACACGAACGGAACGGGTTGCTGCGGCAGGGAAACGGTCAGTTCGTAACGGTCGCCGGCGGTTCGGTCTACCGTGGTGGTCACCGTAACCGAAACAGCGGTGCCCGTTCCCGTTTCAAGGGATACGGTGTGGGTCTGCGGTTCGCCGTCATTTTCGGAGATCCCCGGCAATACCAGCCGGCCGATCATGTAATAGTCGGTCGAGTCGGAATAGGAACCTGCCAGCACCAGGGGGAAATTAACGGTCAGCCGTGCCGGCGAAAACGCCGTTGTCACCGTGAAGTCCGACGGATAGCAGTCGTCGGATTTATTCACCGTACCGCTGCCGGTCAGAAAGTGATTTTCTCCCCAGACAATACTGTTTACGTCCTGCGCTAAAACGTCGTATTTTGTGCCGGTCACCGTGCCGCCGTTCGCGGCGATATTCTGCGAAAGGGTCTGCTTCGCGGCGATCAGCGCGTTCAGATATTGGGCGGTCGTAATCATTGCGGATCCTCCGTTCTGTGCGCCTGTAAGGTTTGGATCACCGCGTCGATCAGTGTCGCTATGGCGTCGTGCAGAGTGTCGAACGACTGCGTGACGGTCACGCCGTCTTCCGCGTAAAACACCCATTTTCCGTCGTCATCCGGCAGCCAGATGCTGTTGTACCGCGTGGTCAGCAGATTGGCCAGCGCCGATTTGCGCGACCATCCGGTTTTGACACCGTCGGTCACGTGCAGCGTGGAACTGCCGCCGATCAGTGCCTGATCGTACAGCCCCAGCACAATATCTTTGACCAGACGGTTGCCGCGCACGAATCCGAACGGCTGTCCCGTGACCGTTCGGTCGATCGCC
>JAZRWX010000194.1:0-1206 GCA_045599905.1 Acutalibacteraceae bacterium | reverse complement strand
TAGAACTGGGGGTTTATTTCCGCGCCTTAAGGCACCAATCAATCGCCGAGGTCGGCATACCGACCCCGGCGATTTTCAATATTTTCGGATAATTCATACACAACGCACAACCGACCGCTTTGCCGTCAGGTCACTGCTCGGCGGCGTACTTTTTAATGCGGACAAGATCACGCACATCGGTACAGCCATCCCCGGTCAGATCGTTGAACTGACCGTACGTGCCCGACAGCAAATCCGATTTTTGAGTCAGGATATCCGCCGCGTCGGTAATACCGTCACCGTTGAAATCGCCGCGGTTCACCTTCATGGAAAACGGTCCGACGTCGGTCGTTCCCAAAACGGCCATTTCGACGACGAAACGCTGTGCGGCGGCTGACGGTACGCATATTCGTCCCGCGTTGCCAGCGGCGGTTTTTATGACGTTTGTATACGTTTCGTCATAAACCGATACGACCGCGTCTTCCGACGCCGTATCCGCCCGGAAATCAAGAATATACGATACCTGCGCTTTGCTTAAAAGCGTTTGGGTATGGATTTTGCCGTTCTGCAATTTCAAAACGCCGTCCGCATTCTTATAAAATCCGGATGCTTCGGTGGAAGTTCCTTCTTTTACAAGGCGCAGATTATCCCAATAAGAAGTCCCGGCAACGCCGTTATGAAGCAGATCTAACCGAATGGAACGGGTCGATGCGGCAGTTGTAAGATCGTACGTGACGGTTTCCCAGTTCCCGTTGGTCGACCAGCGCCCGGTAGAAGTCACCAGACCGCCCGATGCCGCGCCGGTGGAACTGAATTCATAACAGAACAGATAGCACTGCGCGCCGCCCGCGATTTTAAGATCATACGAAATATGATACGTGGTCGACGGCTCTGCTTCGATCTGTAAACCGCCCTGTGCATAGGCCTGTGCCGAAGCGGTAGGCAGTGACATTTTTACGGCGGTCGATCCGTCGGTCGCGTCATCGGTACAAAGCGTTACCTGCGCGCCGCCGGAGGTATACTCGGTCGTATTCCAGAAATTAAGGCCGTCTTCAAAACTGCCGTTGAGGGCAAGATTCGCGTTGCCGGTTTCCGCCATTGTCCAAAACGCGTAACCGGTATTGGTGTCGCCGGACTGATAGAAATCACCGTTTCGGATAATGCCGCCGTCATATTCGTGCGGCTGTGAAATCAATTCAAATAAAGCAGTTTCCCCGGCATCAAGTG
>JAZRWX010000193.1:0-3542 GCA_045599905.1 Acutalibacteraceae bacterium | reverse complement strand
GGGTGCAAAGAAATAATAAAGGAGTGTTATCGAAATGGTTAGTAAAACTAACAGAAAACAGGCCCGGCTTAAACGCCACCTCCGCGTTCGTTCGTAGATCAGCGGAACGGCTGCGTGCCCGCGCCTTGATGTATTCCGCTCCAACAGCCATATTTACGCCCAGCTCATCGATGATGTAAACGGGGTCACGCTCGCAGCAGCCGGCTCTAACGAAAAAGGTTTCGAAGGAAATGGCAGCAACTGCGAAGGCGCACACAAGGTTGGACAGTTAATTGCTGAACGCGCCGCCGATAAGGGTATCACGGAGGTCGTCTTTGACCGTGGCGGATACATTTATCACGGCCGCGTCAAGGAGCTTGCCGAAGGTGCCCGCGAGGGCGGCCTCAAGTTCTAAGAAGGAGGAGGAATACTTTTGGCTACTAATATCGACGCATCAACATTAGATTTACAGGAACGCGTAGTTTCCATCAACCGCGTATCCAAGACCGTTAAGGGCGGCCGCGTTATGAAATTCGCGGCACTGGTCGTTGTCGGTGACGGCAATGGCGTTGTCGGTTTCGGTCTGGGTAAAGCAGGCGAAGTTCCGGATGCTATCCGCAAGGGCATTGAGGATGCTAAGAAAAACCTGATCAAAGTTTCTTTGAAAGGTACCACCATTCCTCATGAAATCATCGGCGAATTCGGCGCAGGCCGCGTTCTGATGAAACCGGCTGCCCCCGGTACCGGCGTTATCGCCGGCGGCGCTGTCCGTGCTGTTGTCGAAATGGTCGGCATCAAGGACATCCGTACAAAGGCACTTCGTTCCAACAATCCGTGCAACGTTGTTCGCGCTACGGTTGCCGGTCTGGCTGCTCTTCGTGATGTCAACCAGGTCGCAGCGGTTCGCGGCAAATCCGTTCAGGAAATCGTAGGTTAAGGAGGATCGGCACAATGGCTACAACAAAAAAGGCCGCCGGCCTTACGGTAAAACTCGTTAAGAGCACCATCGGTTCCAAGAAGGATCAGATCGCTACTGCCGAGGCTCTCGGTCTTCATAAAGTCGGCGACGTTCGCGTCCAGCCGGATAATGATGCCACCCGCGGTAAGATCAACAAAATTTCTCACCTCGTTGAGGTTGTAGAGGGAAAATAATGTATTCCGGTCATACATCGTATGACAAGCGACACACAGTCGCTAATCAAGCAAGGAGGTGCGAACAATGAAACTGCACGAATTATCTCCGGCGGTCGGCTCTACCAAAGAGGCGAAGCGCATCGGCAGAGGTCACGGTTCCGGTAACGGCAAAACTGCCGGTAAGGGACATAAGGGACAAAAAGCCCGTGCCGGTCACGGCATGAGACCCGGCTTTGAAGGCGGTCAGATGCCGTTGCAAAGACGTATCCCGAAGCGTGGCTTCAACAATATTTTTGCCGAAGAATGGCAGGCAATCAATGTTTCCGCGCTCGAAGTGTTCGAGGACGGTGCTGTGGTTGATGCCGCTGCTTTGGCGGAAAAGAACATCATCAAAAAAGCGGGAATCCCGGTCAAGGTGCTGGGCAACGGCAATATCACCAAGAAATTGACCGTTAAACTGGGCGCTTTCTCGGCTTCCGCTGCTGAAAAAATCAATGCCGCAGGCGGAAAGGCTGAGGTGATCTGAAATGCTGGAAACCATCAAGAATGCATGGCGCGTCAAAGAGATCCGCAATAAGATCCTTTTCACCGTTCTGATCATCCTGATCTTCCGCATTGGTTCGGTCATTCCGGTTCCGTTCGTAAACGTCAGCAAACTTTGGCTTGCCGCCGAAGAAAGCATGAAGAACGTTTCGGGTGAAGTCGGCAACCAATTTTTCAGCTATTTGTCGATCCTGACGGGCGGCGGACTGGAATACGGCGCGATCTTCGCAATGTCGGTCACTCCGTATATCAACAGTTCCATTATCATCCAGTTGCTCTGCGTTGCCATCCCGGCTTTGGAACGTCTGTCCAAAGAAGGCGAGGAAGGTCAGAAAAAACTGGCTCAGATCACCCGTTACGCAACCGTTATTCTGGCGTTGATACAAGGTACCGCGTACTTCTTCTATCTGAAGAATGACGGCGACCTGAACTTCAACACCGCGAATGTCGGACAGACCATTTTCGCCGCTGTCGTTATCATCCTGGCGTTCACCGCCGGTTCGGCACTGGTCATGTGGCTGGGCGAACAGATCGACGTCAAGGGAATCGGAAACGGTATCTCTATCCTGTTGTTTGCGGGTATTCTGTCCCGCGGACCGCAGGCCTTCATGAAACTGTATTACTACTGGCAGATCAAACAGGCATCCACCAAGATCGCGGTTGTCGCAATCGTTGTTATCTTCCTGGTTGTCGTCGGATTCATCGTTTGGATGACCAACGCGGAACGCCGCATCCCCGTACAGTACGCAAAGCGTGTTGTCGGTAATAAGATGTACGGCGGACAGAACACCCATATTCCGATCAAGGTCAATATGGCCGGTGTTATGCCCATCATCTTCGCGTCTTCCATCCTGATGCTGCCGACCATGATCCTTTCGTTCATGAAAACGCCGGCTGCCGGTCATGAATCCTCTTTCTACAAAGGCCTCACGCTGTTCAGCACGCGTGGCGCTTTCTACGCACTGCTTTATTTCGCGCTGATCATCGGTTTTGCTTATTTCTACGCAACGATCCAGTTCAATCCCGTTGAAATGGCAAACAATCTGCGCAAAAACGGCGGTGCCATCCCGGGCATTCGTCCGGGCAAACCCTCTTCGGACTTTATTTCCAAGATTTTGTCCAGAATCACCCTGTTGGGCGCTGTGTTCCTCAGTGTGATCGCGGTTCTCCCGATTCTGATCAGCAACGTTGATTCGTTGAAAGGTCTGAATATTTCCATCGGCGGTACGTCCATCCTGATTATGGTCGGTGTCGCGCTGGATACGGTCCAGAACCTCGAATCTCAGTTGATGATGCGCCACTATAAGGGCTTCCTGGATTGATCGGTTAGGAGTATTTGAATGAAACTCATTCTGTTAGGTGCTCCCGGTGCCGGTAAAGGCACCCAGGCGGAAATCATTTCCGAAAAGTATAACATCCCCGCTGTTTCGACCGGAAACATGATCCGCGCGGCGCTGAAAAACGGCACCGAAATGGGTCTGAAAGCCAGAGCTTTCATCGAAGCCGGCAAACTGGTTCCCGATGAAGTCGTCATCGGTATCGTTGAGGAAAAACTCAAAGACGCCGAATGTGCAAACGGCTTCATTCTGGACGGTTTCCCGCGGACGATCCCGCAGGCGGAAGCTCTCGATCAGATGAACGTCGGCATTGATGCCGCGCTGTCGATCGAAGTCGCCGACGAAAAGATCGTAGAGCGGATGTCGGGACGGCGTGTCTGTGAAAAGTGCGGCGCCAGCTATCATACCGCATATAAAAAGCCTGCCAGGGAGGGCGTCTGTGACGCCTGCGGCGGCGCGCTCGTGATCCGTAAGGATGACGAACCCTCGGTCGGGCAGGACCGCCTGTCGGGCTACCACACCGATACCGAACCGCTGAAAAGTTTTAAC
>JAZRWX010000192.1:0-8288 GCA_045599905.1 Acutalibacteraceae bacterium | reverse complement strand
CGAACGGGTCGGTAGCGATCTTGAATGCGAGCGCGCTGAACGGCTCGTCATCGGAAGCATGACGGTCTTCTTCCTCACCGGTATCCGGGTTGGTACCCTTGATAGCCGGAATGTCGGTCGGAGCCGGCATGAAGTCTACGATCGCGTCCAACAGGGGCTGAACGCCCTTGTTGCGATAAGAAGTACCGCAGCAGATCGGAACCATTTCGTTCGCGATAGTCGCTTTGCGGATGACCTTCTTGATCTGTTCGACAGTCGGTTCTTCACCTTCAAAATATTTTTCCATCAGTTCATCGTCCTGTTCAACGACAGACTCGATCAACGCGGTACGATATTTTTCGGCAAGTTCTTTCATGTCGTCCGGAATCGGTTCACGGCGAACATCTTTACCGAGATCGTCGTAATAGATTTCGGCCTCGTTGTTGATGAGGTCAACGATTCCGCGGAAAGTGTCCTCAACACCGATCGGCAACTGGATCGGCACTGCGTTACAGTTAAAACGATCCTTGATCATATCGAGAACACGATAAAAATCCGCGCCCATGATATCCATCTTATTGACATAAATCATGCGCGGAACCTGGTATTCGTCAGCCTGACGCCAAACGGTTTCAGACTGCGGCTCAACGCCACCCTTTGCGCAAAGAACAGTAACAGAACCGTCCAGTACACGCAGAGAACGCTGAACTTCAACCGTGAAGTCAACGTGTCCCGGGGTGTCGATGATGTTGATGCGGTGATCATTCCAGAAGCAAGTGGTAGCAGCGGAAGTAATGGTAATACCTCTCTCCTGCTCCTGCTCCATCCAGTCCATCGTGGCAGCACCGTCATGGGTTTCACCCAATTTACGGTTAATACCTGTGTAGAACAGGATACGTTCTGTCGTGGTGGTCTTGCCGGCATCGATGTGAGCCATGATACCAATATTTCTTGTCATTTCAAGAGATACTTTTCTTGGCATATTATCCTCCGTTAATTTTCACTACGACAGATCATTACCAACGGTAATGTGCGAAAGCACGGTTCGCTTCTGCCATTCTATGCATTTCGTCACGCTTCTTCGCGGCGCCGCCCAAACCATTGGTGGCATCCATGATTTCGGCAGCGAGGCGTTCTTTCATGGTACGTTCAGAGCGGGTACGGCTGAACTGAGTCAACCAACGCAGACCCAAAGTCTGCTTTCTTTCGGGACGGACGTCAAACGGGACCTGATAGGTCGCGCCGCCCTTACGAACCGCTTTACATTCGAGCAACGGCATAACGTTTTCCATTGCTGCGTCGAAAACTTCCAGCGGATCCTTCCCGGTTTTTTCACTGATGATGTCGAAAGCACCGTAAACGATCTTTTGAGCTACACCCTTTTTGCCATCCAGCATGACGTTGTTAATCAAGCGAGTGACGACCTTGGAGTTGTAGATCGGATCGGGCAATACATCGCGTTTTGCAATAAAGCCTCTTCTTGGCACTTTACTTCCCTCCTTCATAATAATGATATCATCGGTACTCGAGTGACAATTTCCCGTCGTAACCAAGCAAAGGCATTACATATATTTATATATAAACACCACTGCTTGTACTCAGCAGAGATTTCGTCTTTCTTATTTTGCACCTTTTTTCGGACGTTTTGCACCGTATTTGGAACGGGCCTGCATACGCCCTGCGACACCCTGCGTATCAAGGGTACCTCTGACGATGTGGTAACGCACACCAGGCAGATCCTTAACACGGCCGCCGCGGATCAGGACCACACTGTGTTCCTGAAGGTTATGGCCGACACCCGGAATGTAAGCCGAAACTTCAATACCGTTAGAAAGACCAACACGCGCGATTTTACGCAGAGCAGAGTTCGGTTTTTTCGGGGTGGAAGTTTTAACAGCAGTACATACACCGCGCTTCTGAGGAGAATCCTTGTCGGTCAGCGTGCGTTTCATGGAGTTATATCCTTTCAACAACGCCGGCGCCTTGGCCTTCTTCTCGATCGTTTCACGACCATTGCGAACCAACTGGTTAAACGTAGGCAATTCGTTGCACCTCCTTGCACACAAATTAGCGCGAAATCTTTGCATAATCCCACGCAATAACGGATTATACCACAAAAGCCCCTGTTTGTCAACAAAAAATTGACAATCAAGGGCTTTTCGTAATTTTTAACAAGAAGCGTTGTTTTGCGGTTCGGTTTCTTGTACAATCGCTACCGTTTCGGACGATTTTTGCTGACAGTACCTAAGGTACACCTTATAAACGATCAATAACAGTGTCACCATGGAAAGCAAAAGCAAAAGTACGCCGCCGAAGGTAAATCCCATTTTCAGTTTCATGCCGTCTTTCGCCGCGGCGGAAACGATTTCTTTTGTCCACCCGATATAACGGCGGAAATAAGAACGCGATACAACCAGCGTCGCGACATTATAATCGGCGGAAAGCGCGGGAAAAACCAGGAAATACACCCAATGCAGACGGTCTAAACCGGGCACTTCAATATCAAAAAAATCCTTGAAGAACAGATACATACACGACGCCAGCGCCAACGCGGCGAAAACGGCCCCGAAAACCGTCAGGTACATTGATCCGACACATTCAAACACCGTATAATCGCAGGCGTCTTTTATGAATTCCCCGTCCAGTTTCCCGTTCATGGAGATCCGCACCAAGCGGCAGAAAATCAAAATAAATTGCAGGAACAACGACGCAAACAGCGCGGCGTCAACCCCCGGTTCGGTTTTCATTACCTTGACGAACCAAGACCATATTTTCCTGCACCGGTCCAAAATTTTTTCTTTCACGATCATTCCCCGCTTCAATCAAGCCGATAACCAGGATCGGTATATTCAATAATGATACTGTCGAAATAACACATTGCTGACGTATCGGGAGAATAGAACCGATACACAATAAAGAACTTACCCAGAATATTATTAACGATCAGCGGATTGCCGCTGTTTGCGCCGCTACGTGAACGGATCAGCGGCAATAAATCAATTTCAACCCATTGGTTATATTTTCCGCCGACAGCGGAATAAGTACTTTCAAATTGCAGATTTCCGTCATACACTTCCCCGCTGAACAGGCGCAGCAGTGCAGTCTTGCCGGAGGTCAGCGAATGGGACGGTACGTACATACGGACTTTCAGGGACTTGATTTTGGACACGTCGATCCTGCCCAGATCGACCGGAACGGTTGCCATACCGCTGGAATTGCAGTTATTACGGGCATATACATCCCCCGTACTGCCGCCCGGCGCGGCGGACGGATCGTTCATTTTGGAACAGACGTAACCTGAAGCGCAAATACCGGTATCAATAAACCCGGTATCAAAATCAACGTCATTGAAATCATATATATCACTGCCGATCGGTTCAGGCAGCGGTTCCGGCGGGATCGGTGCGCTGGACGCTTCGTAATAAATACAGTACGGCTGACCCAAAGAACCGTCCGCGTTCAGCGGAATAGCCGTACCGCCGACGATAGGATTCATCGGCTTGTCAAAAGTACCGGTCACCGTTCCGTCCGCGTTCAGATAATTGGCACGGTCATAGGTGGAAGACTTCAAGCCGTATTGGAAACGAATGCCGCGATACATTACGCTGACGCTGTTGCAATGCTCATGTCCGACAAAGAACGAATCAAATCCGGCGGCTTTCATGCCGTAAAATACGTTCCGTTCGTTATCCCACGGACCTTTCAGATCACGGCCGAGATAACCGAAATCGGTTTCCGCGGCATCTTCGATCGTGTCAATATTGATAGGGTTTTCGGTCGTTCCGCTGTTGGTAAATCCATACTGCTTGAAAGCATCTGCAAACGCGTAAAACTGGATATGGAACGCGGCGGAAAGATGCGCAGTCGGCTCGGCATAGCGGATCTTTTCCGCCTGCTTTGTATACCAGTCGATCTGATCCTGCTCAAAACCGGCCGTGGTTTTTGTATGACCGTTGGCAACAGAATTGGCGTGTGCCGATCCGCAGCCGTTGGAATCCAGCATGAAGAACACGCGTTTATATACGCCATCCTGTTTCACGCCGACGGTATAGTTTCCGTTGCCGGTGAGAGTACGCTGTTTGAACAGACAGTACGGGCTGGCTTCCAGTTGATCACACTGCCAGTCGGCGCCCTTTGCGCTTTCCTGATCGTGATTCCCGAAAACGGGCGCCCACGGAATCCGGAAACCGTCCATAAAGGAAATGAATTCCTGCAAGGAAGCGCCGCTGTCATCAAATTCACCGTAGACGATATCCCCCGTCATGATGATCAGATCGGGATCGTATTCTTCGATAACTTTACGAACATAGTTATGGTATTCCGCGTCTTTATTATTTCTTGACCAGCGATCCGCAACCCCACCGCGACCGGGGCGCATCTGTTCCTTTTCAATGATCTGCGGATCGGTCAGCTGCAACACACGAATATCGCGGCCGGATTCCACATTCACCGTGAAATCGACCGTATCCGCGACATCCGTCACGGCCGTTACCGGAAAACCGTTCGATGTCAGCAAACTTCTTTTCAGCTGCACGGCATCGGTCGCGTTGGTTCTGCCGTTCAGATTAAAATCGGCGGCGTGTGTGCCTGATTGATTCAGCGTACGTGTTTTTGCAAGCACCTTTTTCAACACCACCAGATCGATGACGTCTACTGTGTTGTCACAGTTCACGTCACCCATTTTGTAAAGATAAAGCGGACGCTTGTAGTTGGAACCGTCCTCTGAATAATAAAGGGTATAATCCCCTGTACGGTCAAAGGTTTCGCCGTTTTGATACTGCATATTATCAATGATCGCACCGTCCGGGAAATCAACGGTGAACGGTCCGAAATCAAGACTTTGATAAATTGCCTGCCGATTTACGGCAACGGGCGGATTGACCGTAACGGCCGCCGATGCCGAAATAGATAAGCACGACATCAGCATACAAACGACCAACAAAACCGAAAGAAGACGAATTATTTTCATTTTTCCATACTCCATAATCAGCGTATATGATCTTCATCCAGACTATTCTGGACAAATTCCTGCACTTTCACGTTATTGGCGCGCCGTGCCTCTTCAACCAGGTCGGAAAGTTGTTCTTTGACCCAACGAGACTTTTTAATATGACGCAGTTCAAATTCGGGGCTGGTCTTATCCGCCGAGCAGCAATGGATGGTGCCGACACCGTTGATCCGTTCCATCAGCGAGCGCCGCAGAGAAACGTCGATGATGCGATACAGTCGGATCTCATCCTCGACACGCGAAAAAAGACCCTTGTCAATAAGGATTTTTTCATTCGTCATGGTATACCGTGTGAACGACCACGGCAAGCCGAACAGGGTACGCTTACGATCTTTCCAATAAAATTCCGCCATTATTCATTTCCTCCTTTATACTGATCGTGAAACACTTCGTATTCACGATTTTTCAAAATATCACGGAGTTCAAACTGATTGTGAACATCCGTTTTTGTAATGATACCGCAATGGGGATGCAGGTCAATATGGTGCAGATCCGTTCCGGCGGTAGGCAGCAAATCATACTTTTTCGCCGTGATCCAGTTCGCGGCACCGGTCGTTTCAAGATCCGCCGTTCGGCCGGGACCCGGATTGTAAATCTCGATTGCGTTGAGCATAGTCCGGTCGGGCGTGTCTTCACCGTTATTGTAGCGCATCGGGTGGGCCTGAGATAAGACAATATCGTTCTTCTGGCAGAATTCAAACAACTGCTTTTGCGACCATTCAATGCCCGGATACATTTCATGGAAGCATTCGTAACTTAATCCGTAAAGCAGATATTCAAACCCGTTATCGGGATGATTCAGCCGAAGTTCCGCACCGAAAATGACCGTAAGACCGATTTTTTTGCCGGCGTCACGCGCACGTTCGTATGTGCTGATATAAAGTTCCTGCTGTTCTATGAGATCCAGCGGACCGCCGTTTTTTCCCTCAACGTTCCAGAAGTTGATATGGTTGGTCAGAACAAAACCGTCAAATCCGGCGGATTTATAATGCTCCGCCAGTTCTTCGGGCCGGATGGAAGCGCATCCGCTGACAGGAGCGCAATGCACGTGCAAATCAATTTTCATGCCGTTTCACCTCAAAAAGCGATCTCGATCATCTGGTGGATATCCAGTTTCGGCACCGTGTAGGAAACTGTTCCGTTTTCATAGTTGAACGGAAGTTCTGTTCCCTGCGGCACAAGACGGACGGTTTTCGGACAGTTACACTTGATTTCGACCGCGATCTCATACAGCGGAACGGTATCCTCAATCACTTCGGTATCCGTTCCGCGAACGCTGGTATGCGCGAACAACAAATGATTGACAAGCCGGTTTTCTTTTTCCTGCTTCAACAACGTCACAACGCCGCGATCCGGGAAGTTCGAAACACGGACGGTACGCCGGGTACCGATCAGACGGTCAAGCAGAAGTGAGACCATTTCTTTGAGATGCAGCATGCCGTTCGTGGCGTATTCCGAAAATACATTCCACGCAATATAACCGATATTTTCGCCGCACAACACCGCCGGTCTTCCCGTTCCCGGACGGTCGGGCGTATGTTGATGCGAACAGAAATGAAACGGCGTACGGTTAAAATAAGGATCTGTTACATTGCCCAGAATCTCAAAATCTTCTTCGGCGTCAACGTGATAGTTATCCGTGAACATTACGTATTGGGTGATACCGTTGACAAAGCCGTCCGCCGATGCCGGCACAAAATAGTTCGGTGAAAACGTATTCTTATCGCCGACCGTGATAGTCGTATTCAAGATCCGGCCTTTCCCGTCCCCGGTACCGGAAATTCCGGAAAGCAACAGTTTACCGCCATTGTCAAGATAGGTTTGCAGCCGTTCTTTCAATGGGGAATCGACCTTGACCGTATCGGGTAAAATCAGCAGTTTGTACTTTCCGAAATCGCCGTTCAGGTCAATAAAATCGTACAGATATTTCTTTTCCAGCAAAATACGGTTGGCCCCGACGTCCGCGGGATCCATGCCGGGTTCCACACGGTTATTGGCGGCAGCGGCGCTGATAACGGCAACGTCGACAACAGCGGTCACGTCATCGCACCACGGTTCCTTCTCCTCTACCTCTTTATATGCCGCGCCGATCAGATCGTAGGTCGACCGATTGATCTTTCCCGATGGATGCAGTTGATCCCCGATCGAGCATTTCGCGCCCAGACTGATCGACAGCGCGGTTTCATAACGCAGTGCGTTCGGGTGCTTGAATCCGCCGAATTCACCCCACGTTCCGTGAAATTTCCCGGTCATGCCGAGATATTCGCGGTCTACGGTACGGCTGTACGCCGCCGTCAGCGGAAAATGGTCGTACCCCCAGCCGCCGGTCGGCAGACTTTCCAGTTCTAAATGCGTATTATATCCGAAAATATCGGGGCGGCCGAACATAATGCGTCCGGCGTTATGGAAAACGGCACAGTCGGGATCGTATTTCCGCACGGCGTTTTCAATACGCTGTGCATAATTCTTATAAACGATTTCTCCCCATGCTTTTACGTCATCGGGATTTTGCGGATCCATGCCACGTTCATACATAGACTGTATACAGTGATTGCAATAACAGACGCGGACATCGCAGATATCCAAAAAGATTTCGGTCGGGTGGAATTTTTGCATAACCTCTTCAACCTGAGCTTCCAGTTGATCCATATACGGCGTATTAAAACAAAGCAGATGAAAACCGGCAGAAGTCAGAAAATCCACCGGGGCGTCCGGTGTCGGTTTAATGACCCATTCAGGATGTTTATTCGCTTCTTTTTCATCAATGCCCGCTGAAATATAGATCGGGGTGCGCACGCCGATTTCTTTGCAGGCCTCTATCTGGGCGGTCAACAAATCAAATCGCAGATTCGGATGCATTCGGTTTGCCGACGTTTCATGATAAGACCAGCCGTGATGTCCTTTTGAAAACAGCGTGATCGAATTTACGTGTCCTGCCTTTAAGGTTTCCTGAAATTCCGTTTTATCAAAAGCTTCGCCGATCCCTTCAATGGCACCCGAAGTATGGAAATCCAGATGAACATGACTGAAAGGTAATTTACCCATAAAATCACATCCTTAATTTAGAGTATTATACAACTAAAATATTAATAATACAAGTACCAAAACAACAAACATGGGTTTTCCGAAGAAAACCCGTGAATACGTTTATCAGTTTGCCTTAATGACCGCAGAAATCGTTCCCAAAGAACTGTCATCCGCAATGATCGTGACATGCGCGTTTTCGGAAGCGATCTCGCCCGAAATCCGGCCGAAATCCGGTGTCTCCGTACCGTGATAACTGCCGACCTCGTAGGAATAA
>JAZRWX010000191.1:0-9488 GCA_045599905.1 Acutalibacteraceae bacterium | reverse complement strand
TAAAAAATAAAAAAAAAAAAGCACGCCCGGCAAACGGAAAAAAAAAACCCGGAACTCCGCTTTCCGCGGTTTCCGTATTTTTGTGCCTTCGGGTATTATTCTTCCTGTACTCTGCGTCGGGCAATATTTTCTTTCATGATTCCATACACCCGATCCCCCAAAGCGTTGGTAGGATCGTTTATGAAAGATTCCACCGGCAAACATTCCAGCACGTCCAGATAAACGTCGGTACGGCGGCGGAACATATTTTTTACGATTTTTTCGGTGCCAAACAGCGTGCTGACCACGATCGGCACGTTGGATTTTGTAGCAATCTTGAACGAGCCGCTGCGCATCGGCTGAACCTCGCCGTCCTTACTGCAATACCCTTCCGGGAACAGACCGATGGAAACGGTATCGTTCTTCAACAACTGTACCGCCGAAAGAATGGTCTTTATGGCTTCGCGGTTGTTTTCCCGATCGATCAGCAGACAGTACAGTTTATGCATGAATTTTGCCACAAACGGATAAAGCTGACGGATCTCTTTTTTTCCGATAAAACCGAGTTCGGTTTGGGGCAGGACCGCCATGATGACTGCCGGATCAAATTCGTGCAGATGATTGGAAACAAACAGATATCTGCCGTTTTCCGGGATCTTTTCTTCACCCGTCAGGTGGATATGCACCCGTGCCAGTTTGAACAGCATGGGCAGCGTCACGTTGGCAAGCAGGCGGTAGTACCGGCTTTCCCCACGGGGCGGTTTATCTACGTTGACAACGGCAACGGAGATCACCACGATCAGCAGATGCATCAAAATAAAACCGATGAAATACCCCAAAAACAGAACCGGTACGAACCACCAGGAATACGATTCCCGCAAAACCGGAAAGAAAAGAGTGTCCGAAATCGGGATCAGCGCCGCGGCTGCAACCAGATAAGCATATAATATCATCCTGTTATCCCCTTTCAGTTCTGTTTGCGGACGATCCGGTATTCGTCATCCGATTCGTAATACGGGCAGTTTTTGGTCTGTGCCGAAAGAAAACGGCACATTTCATCTTCATCCAGATCACAGTCACAGTAATAGCAGGCGCTTTCTTCGTCGTAAACGTAGTTGGCGCAGCTTTCGCAAGCCGTCGCGGACATTTCGTGCCGCCCCCTTTGGTGATAATGATACAATCGCCCCATCCAAAGACAGGGCGAAAAAACGGTTTATTCCGATGTAGTCGTCGCAGACGAATTATCGTCGGCAGGTTCGGGCGTTGCGGGATCGTTGCCCTCGGTCGTCTGACCGCTGTCGGTACTTTCTGTCGGGCCGGGTGCAGGGGGATTAACGTTTCCGCTTTCCGTTCCTTCGGAAGGATCCGGCTCGGTCACGGACGGATCCACATTGTTTTCCGGATCCTGACTTTCGTTGCCGCCGGTGTTTGTTTCGGAGTTGACCGCGGGATTTTTGCCGTTGTTTTTCTTATCGCCGGTCGACGGATCGGTTTTTCCGGTTTTGGCGGAAGTATTATCCTTTTTATCGGTTTTGCCGCCCTTATTGGTAACGTCTACCCGGATTGTTTTCGGCCGTGACGCGGTTGACGAAGTGGTATTGGTCTGATTGCCGGATGTTCCGGGGTTGTAATAATTCGCGGTGTTGCTGACCGTAGTTTCGTCGGAAGAACTTTGCGAAATTCTTCCGTAGGTATACCAGTCGTGCGTTTCCACGCCGTTTTTGGTCGCGTACTCTTCAAACGTGACGTCCTTATAGAAGAATGCGTGCATGATCTTCGCGGCGTAGTCGATATCATAATATTCGACCGAACCGTAAGCGCTGGTCGGCGCGGTCATGCGCATATTGAATCCCTTATTATAATCAATATACGGCATATTGGCTTTTTCAAAGGTCGGCGATTTCAGCAGAACGGCATTTGCCAGACTGACGATTTCGCTTAACGTCAGCGAGGTCTGCGTATACGGAAGCAGGGTTTTTGCAAGTCCGGGATACTTATCCCCACGCATTTTGATCGCCTTGTTGAATAACTGTTCCATGACGTAACGCTGACGTTCGGTACGACCGTAATCGTTATTGGTGCCCCAGACATTCGCAACGTGGCGGATACGGGCATAACCGACCGCCTGAATACCGTTCAGGTGCTGTTTGCCGCTTTTTTTGACATAATAATCCCGCGGTTTTTTGCCGAGATGCTTACAGATTTCGTGGATCGTTCCGTTGATGCAGTACTGATTCACGTTCGCGGGCTGAACTTCGGCATCGGTCAGTTCAACGTCAATGCCGCCCATTTCGTCAATAATTTCCGCCATGCCGTAAAAATTGACCGTGGCGTATTCGCGGATATTCAGTTTGAAAGTCTTATTCAGCGTCTGCACGGCACGTTTCGCACCGCCGGTCGAATACGCCGCGTTGATTTTATTATAACCGGAGGACAATCCCTCGATCGGAACCAGACTGTCACGAACGACCGAAACCAGTTTGACCGAATGTTTCTTGACGTTCAGACTCATTACCATGATACTGTCGGAAAGGCCGGTCAGTTTTTCGCCCTCTTTCAAATTGGCGTTGCGGCTGTCCAGTCCGAAAAGCGCGATATTGATAACATCCGAATCGAATTTACCCGTAATGCCGAGTTCGTCATCGGTCAGCCCCGCAAGCGACGGGTCGTACATATAAATCACCTTGGTGATGCAGGCGTCCAGCCAGTTCCACCACGGCGTTACGATACAGCACACCATACATGCCACCAGCAGCAGCGACACAAAGATCGATGCGACCCTGTGCGCCTTGCGGTGTTTCAGGGGCAGCCGAATATAACACAGCCACACCACGAGCAGCGCGAGAACGGTAAAGGCCAGAAGACCGTACCGCAGTAAAACGATATGCGAAACAAGATAGATCACAACTTCCGCCAGCAGGAAAAACGCGATCAATCCCAAAATGATACCGAAATACGCTAAAAATCTGGCAAATCCGGATGCCCGGTCCCAACGTCTTTTTTTGCCGCTCTCCGGCTGATCGCCGTCGGTTTCCGCGTAATCGTATAAATTAAAAGTTTCCGCGTTATTCGCGGCACGTGATGAATGTTTCTTATTGCGCATTATTTACACCTCAAAAAATAATTCGGTGTACATTGTACCACCTTTTTCGACAAAAATAAAGAGGAAATTTGTAAATTTTACATTTTCAGCAGTGCCGAATAGATTTCACCTTTTCTGATTCCGCTGACATTCGCGGCCTCTTTCGCCGCCGCGGAAGTCGATTCGCCGCCGTCCATCAGGCGTTTTGCCAGTTCGACCGCCATTTCCAGCGTATAGGTCTGAACCGTCTGTTCCGCCGCGCCTTGCAGGATTAAAACGTACTCCCCTTTCGGCACGTTTTCGGAAAAGTGTTCCACCACCTGCCGCAGCTTCGTGCGCAAAACCGTTTCATGAATCTTGGTCAGTTCTTTGATCAGAACGATCTCGCGATCCCCGAACGCCGAAAACAGATCGTTCAGCGTTGCCTGCAATTTATGCGGCGCTTCATAGAAAAGGACGGTGCGGCGCTCGTTTTTCAGTTCATCCAACCGTTTTTTCCGTTCCGCCTTTTCGACCGGCAAAAAGCCCTCGAAGCAAAAGCGCCCCGACGGCATTCCGGAAATAGCAAGCGCGGTCACAAACGCGCTGGGACCCGGCACCGATTCGACGGCGATGCCGTTTTCGTGCACCAGCCGCACCAGATCCTCGCCCGGATCGGAAATGGCGGGCATTCCCGCATCGGTAACAATGGCACAGGTTTCTCCACGTGCCAGCCGGTCGATGATCACGGGACCTTTTTCTTTTTTATTATGCTCAAAATACGAAATCAGTTCCGTTTTTATTTCAAAATGATTCAGCAGTTTCATTGTGACACGGGTATCCTCGGCGGCAATGAAATCCACTTCGGAAAGGATCCGCACGGCACGCGGTGAAAAATCTTCCAGATTGCCGATCGGTGTTCCGACCACATACAGTTTGCCTGCCATTACAGATGTCCCTCCTTATAAATACCGTAAATTTCGGTCATTTCACGGGAAAGTTTTCCGTTTTCCTCGATATACAGCGTCGGGGCAATGCGTAACCCCGTATGCGCGCCTTTTTTCCCTTCGACCAGTACCAGCCAGGGTTCTTCCCCCAAACGCTGACAAACCATGCGCAAGCGTTTGGGTTCCAGTCCGGCGTCATGCATCAGCCCCAGCAGTTCGCTTAACCGTTCGGGACGGTGGCAGATGCAAAACCGTCCGGCGGTTTGCAGCAGACGTGCCGCCGTTTCGACGATATCCTTTAAGGTGCAGGCGATCTCATGACGGGCGACCGCCTGCTTTTTGACCGGATTTTGAAGTCCGGCGCCGTTTGCCTTATAAGGCGGATTGCAGGTGACCAGCGTATGACAGCCGAACGGGACCTTTCCCGAAAGATCGCACAGATCGGCGTGAACGACCGAAAACCGATCGATCCCGAGTTGGGTGATGGCTTCTTCGGCCAAATGAGCGGCTTCTTCGCTGATATCCACCCCGGCCGCCGCGGACAGCATTCCGTCCCGCAGCATCAGCATCGGAATAATACCGCACCCCGTGCCAAGGTCCACCAGAGTGTCCCTTTTGCGCGGGGCGGCAAAGTTTGCGAGCAGTACGGCATCGGTCCCAAAGGTATGGTTTTCCGAAACCTGCACGAAGAATCCGTTTCCCAACGGTTCGCGCTTCATTCGGCGCGGCTCCATTTGACCCCGTTGGGCGTATCTTCCAGTACAATACCCATTTCTTTCAGTTTGTCACGGATTGCGTCAGCCGTTGCCCAGTCTTTGGCTTTACGGGCGGCGGTACGCTGTTCGATCAGGGATTCCACCTCGGTGTCCAGCGAATCGTTTTTGCGGTTGTATACCAACCCCAAAACGCCGGTCAGTTCATCGAACACGGCGATCATGGCTTCGACCGAAGTCTTTCCGGCACCGGCGGCGATCTCGGTATTGATATCGCGCACCAGCGTAAAGACGGCCGCCAGCGCGTCGGCGGTGTTCAGGTCGTCTTCCATCGCTTCGATAAAGGCGTTTTTATGAACGTCTAAAAATTCCGGCGCTTTTCCGCCGTCTTCCGCATTTTTCAGCGCGAAATCAAGATTGTCACGGCAGGTATACAAACGGTCGAGCGCGTTTTTGCCCTGCTCGATGATATCGACCGAGTAGTTGATCGGACTGCGGTACTGGGAAGAGATCATCAGATAGCGGATCGGCTCGTACCCGTATTTTTCCGCCACGTCACGGACGGTGAAGAAATTATTGAGCGATTTGGACATTTTATGATTATCCACATTGATAAACCCGTTGTGCATCCAGTAATGGGAAAACTCACAGCCGTTGGCGCATTCACTCTGGGCAATTTCATTTTCGTGGTGCGGGAAGATCAGATCCAGTCCGCCGCAGTGAATATCAATGGTCTTGCCGAGATAGCGTCCCGCCATGGCGGAGCATTCGATATGCCAGCCCGGTCTGCCGTCTCCCCACGGGGAGTTCCAGAACGGTTCACCCGGTTTGGCGCCTTTCCACAGGCAGAAGTCCATGGGATCTTCTTTTACATCGCCCGTTTCAATACGCGCGCCGGCTTCCAGATCTTCCAGCGGCTGATGGGACAGTTTTCCGTATTCGTTGAATTTTTTGGCGCGGAAATACACGTCGCCGCCGGCTTCGTAAGCATAGCCCTTTTCCACCAGTTCACCGATGATCCGTTGAATTTCGTCAATGTTTTCGGTGGCTCTGGGATGGACGGTGGCTTCCCGGATGTTCATTCCCTTGGCGTCGGTCCAGAATTCCTTGATATAGCGTTCGGCGACTTCGGGCACGGTAATGCCTTCCTCGTTGGCTTTGCGGATCAGTTTATCGTCGATATCGGTGAAATTCTGCACGAAGGTCACCTTGTTTCCGCGCCATTCCAGATAGCGGCGCAGAACGTCGAACACGCAAAGCGGACGGGCGTTGCCAATATGGATGTAGTTATAAACGGTCGGTCCGCAGGCGTAGATCTTATACTCGCCCGGAGTGATCGGCACCAGTTCGTCTTTTTGTCGGGTCAATGTGTTGAAAATTTTCATTTTTGCGCTCCTTTCAAAGCGTTCAGTTCTTCTTGTAAAGTGGTGATCGCGTTTTCCAGACGGTCAAGTTCCTGACTGACCGGGTCCGGAATATGGATCTGATCCAGCGGTACGACCTTTTCCCCGTTCTGCCGGACAACACGCGCCGGAATACCGACGACGGTCGAATCGGGCGGAACGTCTTTCAGCACGACCGCGCCTGCCGCCACACGGGAATTGTCCCCGATGCGGATCGGTCCCAGCACTTTGGAACCGGCGCTGATCATGACGTTATTACCGATGGTCGGGTGCCGTTTTCCGGTATCTTTTCCCGTACCGCCCAGCGTGACGCCCTGATAGATCAGCACGTCGTCACCGATCTCGGCGGTTTCCCCGATCACGATGCCGGTGCCGTGGTCGATGACCAACCGCCTGCCGATAGTCGCGCCCGGATGGATCTCGATCCCGGTTTTCCGTGCCGCCCGCTGCGAAACGTAGCGTGCCAGAAACATCAGGTTATGACGGTAATAAAAATGCGCGCGGCGGTGCATCCGGATCGCTTTGACGCCGGGATACAACAGCCATATTTCCAAGCCGTTCCGTGCCGCGGGGTCGCGGTCTTTCACGGCCTTGATATCCTCTCTTAATCGGTCAAACAAACAAAATCCCCCAAAGTAAAATCATGTAATTATTTCGCGGCGTTCAGAAACTCTTTGCCGCCTTTCAGATAGATCCAGCCGGAGATCACGCACAAAACGCCCGACAGCCAGAACAGTACCATGATAATGATATTACAGACGTCGGTAATGCCGGTCAGTCCGAAATCCTTGATCAGCGCATAGGCAAACAGCGCCAGTATAATGCCGACCATCTGACTGACGGTCTTGCATTTGCCCCACATATTGGCGGCAATGACCTTGCCGCCTGCCGTTACGGCAACCAGCCGCAACGACGAAACCATAAATTCACGAAACAGCACGATAAAGGTGATGACGGTGTTCTGCCAACAGAACGGTGTTCCGGCGAACATAAAGATAAAGCCCAGAAACGCCGCCGTGGTCAGCATTTTATCCGCCAGCGGGTCTAAAAACTTGCCGAAATCGGTCACAAGATTATATTTCCGCGCCATTTTGCCGTCGATCATATCCGTCAGACTTGCCGCGATAAACAGCACCAGTGCCACCGTGTAGTGGTACGGAAATTCGATCAGCATAGCCGCCATGAAAAACGGTGTGGCGATGATACGCCCGACGGTCAGTTTATTCGGTGTGTTCATGAAATCAGTTCCCCCAGTAAATCATAATCCAACGTATCGTTGATATGTACCTTGACAAAATCGCCGATCACCAGCGGCCGGTCGGACAGGAAAAAGATTTTTCCGTCCACCTCGGGCGCGTCACTCGGTGTGCGGCCGAAATAACATTTGATGTAGTCGTCCCAACCCTCAATCAGCACCTCGGTATCGGTGTCCTGCTTTTCGGCGTTCTTTTCAGCCGCAATGGTCAGTTGTGTTTCCATGATATGTTCCATGCGGTCGTGTTTGGTCTGTTCATCGACCTGATCGGGCAGTTGAGCCGCAACGGTGTTTTCTTCCGCCGAGTAGGCAAAACAGCCCAGCCGGTCAAAGCGGACTTCCTGCACGAAACGGTCCAGCGCCTCAAACTGTTCCGCCGTTTCACCGGGGAAGCCGGTGATCAGCGTCGTGCGCAGGGTGATATCCGGAATTTTTTTGCGGATGCGTTCGACCAGCACACGCAGCGTGTCCTCGTCCCCGCGGCGGTTCATCCGTTTTAAGATATCCGCGTCCACATGCTGGATCGGAATATCGAGATAATGCACCAGTTTCGGTTCTTTCGCCATCAGATCCAGCAGTTCGTCGGTGATGCGTTCGGGATAGGTATACAGCGTACGGATCCAATGCAGTCCCTCAATGCGGCAGAGTTTTCGAAGCAGTTCACACAGCCGCGGTTCACCGTAAAGATCGGTTCCGTAAGCGGTCGTATCCTGCGCGACGACGATCAGTTCTTTCACGCCGCCTGCCGCCAGCCGTTCGGCTTCGGCCACGCAGTCCTCAATCGTGCGGGAGCGCATTCTGCCGCGGATCTGCGGAATGGCGCAGTAGGTACAGCAGTTATCACAGCCGTCCCCGATTTTCAGATAGGTGGAAAACGGGTAGCCACCCAAAATGCGTTTGCCCGAAAGGGGCAGATCGGTCTTTTCGCCGTAATAATTCCGGCGTTCGTTCGATTCGATCGCCGCCTTTACGATCTCGCAGATCTTTTCATTCGCGCCGATGCCGACGCAGATATCCACTTCCGGAATTTCTTCGGTCACGTCATCGCGATACCGTTCCGCCAGACAGCCGGTCACGATCAGCGCCTTGCAGTTGCCCTCTTTTTTATAACGGGCGGCTTCCAGGATATTTTCGATGGCTTCCTGCTTGGCTTCCTCGATAAAACCGCAGGTGTTGATGATAATGGCGTCCGCCTGCGCTTCCTCGACCGACAGTTCAAAACCGCCGTCACTGAGCAGCGCCAGCATCCGTTCGGCATCTACCTGATTCTTCGGACACCCCAGCGATACCATACTGACTTTGTACATTATACCGATTCCTCGCTAAATTCTAATTCTTCGCAATAATCTTTCAGGGCGGTACGCACCGCGCCGAAGGAAAATCCCTTTCGCACCAATGCCGCGAAAACCTTTTCGGTGGCGGCACGGTCCCCCAGTTTATTGCGGTATTTCTTTTCGATCAACGCGCGGATCTGCGCCGCTTCGTCAAAGGGGACTTCCTCGGTCGTTTCCCGCGCCAGATCACGCGGTACGCCTTTCAGCAGCATTTTCTGATACGCTTCCCGTTTGGAGACGTTGGATTCGGAGCACCGCTCGGCAAAACGCGCGGCAAAACGGCGGTCATCCACCATGCCGTATTCTTTCAGCCACGCCAGCACCGCCGCGCAGGCACGCGGGCCGAAACCCGCGCGGATCAGTTTGTCATACAGCGCCTTTTCGGTATGATCACTGCGATCCAGATGCCACAAGGCGCGTTCTTTGGCACGGACGAAATCCGACCGTTCCAGAATTTCTTTGAGTTTCCCGTCATCCAGTACCGTACCGGTCTTCAAACCGTATTCGGCACAGACGTCGTTATCGACAAAACAGACCTGCCCCTGATCGGTCTCCACACGAAAGCAATGCTTTTTATCCTTTTTGACCCCGGTCAATATCATTATTCGTCAACCGCGATGTCGATATCGATCTTCTTATGCGGACGCGCCGGCTCGGCTTCCACCGGCATGATGACCGGCTCTTCCGAAGCGGTTTCTTCCGTTTTGCCGGAAAGCGCCTCGCTGTATTTTTCCATGATCTTTTCTTCCAGTTCTTTGGCAAGTTCCGGGTTTTCCTTTAACAGTTTACGCACGGC
>JAZRWX010000190.1:0-4180 GCA_045599905.1 Acutalibacteraceae bacterium | reverse complement strand
TTACTTCTACAATTACCAACGAATTCAGTTAAAAACAAAACTGACTCCAATGGAATACCGAAGTCAGTTTGTTGCTTAAAATTTAATATTTACCTACCATAGGGGCTTTTTTGTGCTGTCCGTACAATTTGGGGCAGTCCATTCGGAATGGGGTTTTTTATATCATTCTATATTAAATTGTTTGAACTCAAAATTTCACAATCAAATTACTTTGTGCATTGGATTCACCCGTATCAATTATTTTTTCATCATTCTTAACGGAAACATACTGATCATCCTTTTCGATCGTTCCATTCAAGGTTTATTCGGGTTCTCTTTTCTTTTGAGTACAAATTTTTCAAAACATCGGTATCACCATAAACTGTATTTTTTTTCATTCAGTTTTACGTGTACATTGGACTCACCTTCATCGTAAATTTGAATTCTTATTTCGGCGGAATACTCTCTTTCATGATGACCACCCTTTTTCAAATTCAATGGGACATGACCTCAAACTGACTAGTTCTTTGGACTCACCTCTTTCTTTTTTCTGACTTCATTATAATACATTCTGCACAATTTGTCAAGTAAAAGTTGAAAACTTTTATATATTTTTTTTGAAAAAGTTTTTCGTGCTTTTTTTCGGCAGATGTGATATAATTATTTTATTACGAAAAACGGAGGGGATTTCAGATGCGACCGCCCATGATGCCGCCCCCGGCGGGGATGCGTCCCGGCAGACCGCTGGGACCGCGCGGATTTCTGACCGAAGAAGAAAAACGCAACAAACCGAAAGTTACCGCGGCGCTGTTGAAGCGGATCGCCGGGTATCTGAAACCCTATCTGCCGCAATTCCTTTTAGTCTTCGCGGCACTGCTGCTTTCCGCCGTGCTGGGACTGTTCCCCTCTATTATTACGGGGCGGATCGTTGACGCGATCATCGACCGGAAAAGCATACAGACTCTGCTGAAACTGCTGGTCGGCGCCTTTTTGGTGCTTTCCGCCTCCCAGATCATCAGCGTGCTGGAACAGTACATCAACAGCTGGATCTCGCAAAAAATCATTTTCGACATGAAAAACCAGATGTATGATCATTTGCAGCAGATGTCCCACGCCTTTTTCACCACCGAAAAGCAGGGCGATATCATCACCCGGATGAACAGCGATATCAACGGTGTCAGCACCGTGATCTCCAATACCATGACCAGCATCGTCAGCAACGTGCTGATCATCGGGACCAGCGTGTTCTATTTGTTTTATACCGACTGGCGTCTGGCCATTATCGGGCTGATCGTAATTCCGCTGCTGATCCTGCCGACCCGTATTGTCGGAAAAAAACGGTGGATGCTGGCGACCGAGGCGCAGGAAGCGCGCGACCGGCTGAACCAGCACATTGACGAGACCCTTTCGGTCAGCGGCTCCATGCTGGTCAAACTGTTCACCCGTGAAAAACGGGAATCTGAACGCTTCCGTGAGATCAACAACGAAGTTACCGACATTACGATCCGGGAACAGCGTACCGGCAGTTGGTTTCACGTATTTTTGGGAATGTTCATTCAGATCGCGCCGCTGCTGATCTATTTTGCCGGCGGATTTCTGATCGTCGTTCATCACGACACCGGACTGACCGTCGGGGATATTTCGGTGGTGACGGCGCTGGTTAACCGTCTGTATCAACCGGTACGGCAAATGCTGAACCTTGAAGTGGATTTTGTCCGTTCCCTGGCGCTGTTTACCCGTATTTTTGAATATTACGACCGCCCGTGTGACATTCTAAATCCGCAGGATCCGAAACAGCCGGATCTGACCGACTGTTCCATTGAATTCGACCGGGTGCGCTTTTCCTACGGGCGCGGTCCGGAAGTGCTGAAATCGGTCAGTTTCACCGTGCCAAGCGGAAAAATGTACGCGCTGGTCGGCACTTCGGGTGCCGGAAAATCCACCACGATCGGGCTGATCCCGCGGCTTTATGACGTTCTGGACGGCGCGGTGCGGATCGCCGGGACCGACGTGCGTGATTTTGATCTTTCCTATCTGCGGCAGAACATCGGCGTGGTGACGCAGGATACCTATTTATTCAACGGGACTATTCTGCAAAACCTTTTATATGCCAAAGAGGACGCGACCGACGAAGAGATCGAACACGCCTGCAAGATCGCCAATATCCACGATTTCATTGCCGGTTTGCCCGACGGCTACCAAACCGTTGTGGGCAACCGCGGATTAAAACTGTCAGGCGGTGAAAAACAGCGCATTTCCATTGCGCGCGTGGTGCTGAAAGATCCGAAGATCCTGATTCTGGACGAGGCGACCTCTTCGCTGGATTCGGTATCGGAAAGTCTGATCCAGACCGCATTAGACCAGGTCATGGTCGGCAGAACCAGTCTGGTCATTGCGCACCGCCTTTCGACCGTACTTGCCGCAGACCGCATCATGGTGCTGGAAAACGGAACGGTCACCGAAAGCGGAACGCATGACGAACTGCTTGCAAAAAGCGGAAAATACCGGATGTTATACGAGACCCAGTTCCGGAAGATCCTTGAATATGAGGCCCGCGCAAAAAAGTGAATATTTTATAAATAGTTTTTCTTTTTCGTTGACTTGAACGAATTTATGCTTTACAATAACGATAGAATATCAAAGGAGAATGCATTATGAGTAACGATATCAATAAGAATGAGGATTATGATCCCGATATCATCACCCTTTCGGATGATGACGGAAAAGAGTATACTTTCGAGGTATTGGACGCCATTGAAACGGATACCGACCGTTATCTGGCATTACTGCCGGTTTATGACGATCCGCAGAAAATGCTGGACGACAGCGGCGAACTGGTAATCGTCAAAGTTACCGAAGAAGACGGCGAAGAATTCTTCTCGGAAATCGAGGATGACGACGAATACGATACCATTGCCGACGCGTTTGTTGACCGTCTGGAAAACTTTTTTGAAATCGACAATCAGTAATCCACAACCAAATACAGTCCTGCCCTGTTCGCGAATCACTCTTTTATAACCCTACAAGATATCAATCGGGAGTCCTTGCTCGGGCGGCGGATTGCAGACCTCCCGCGGCGGTGCCGAGTTCGGAAGAAGGGAGCGCGAAACCGCCCGGCGGACACCCACCTGCTTTTCGCAGGTTATCATCAGAGGCTACGGCAGGGTGGGACTGTATAGAACTTTATTATTTTAATCCTACCCCTGCCGCAGCCGTTGGGGACGGCCGTGGCGGGAAATGTTACTTTTTGCGGCAGAGATCAGGGAGAATATGGCAAAGAAAAAAAGCAACGCGATTATAGAAGAACAGCGTCGCGCACGGCAGGAATTTTTAGAACTGAAAAAAATGCAGCAGGGCGAAATGACACCCGAGCCGAAGCCCAGTGAAGTTGCCATCGTGCCGAAAACGTTCGGTCAGAAAATGAGCAACATCTGGTACCATTACAAATGGGCGATCATTGTGGGGGTTCTGGTCGCCGTGCTGTTGACCGTCTGCACCGTTCAATGCGCACGCCGGGTCGACGCGGATCTGAAAATCATTATTTACGGTCACCAGTACATTGACGATACCGGAATCGAGCAGTTGGCGGAAAAGTACATCGACGATATCAACAAAGACGGCAAAAAGAAGGTCGAAATCATCAACTGTTCCTATAACGCCTCGACCGGAAGCGTCCAGTATTCCAGTTCTTTCCGTCAGAAGATGACCTGCATGATCACCGCTGAAAACAGCGCATTGCTTTACATCTGTGACAGAAACGGATATGACGACTATATGAGCCATTTTGCAGATCTGTTTTTAGATGAGCCGGTCGAGCTGAACGAAACGTTTTACGGCGTTTCCGAAACACTGCCCGAAGGATTGATGATCTGCTGCCGGAACGCGGATAACCCGAATCTGAAAAAAGACAAACATATCAAAGAATACTTTGAAAATTCGCAAAGGATCTACAAAGCGCTGACCGAAAAATAAACGTCCGCACGGTCTTCCGCATAAAACGGCGGAAGCAAGCCCCCGCCCGACACGGTCGGCTATCGTCCGCAAAAACGGGCATACATTTTTACAGCAAACGAAAAACACCCGCAGGAAACTTCCGGACTGCCCCAAATTGTACGGAGAGCACAAAAAAGCCCCTATGGTACGTAAATATTAAATTTTAAGCAACAAACTGACTTCGGTATTCCATTGGAGTCAGTTTTGT
>JAZRWX010000189.1:0-3622 GCA_045599905.1 Acutalibacteraceae bacterium | reverse complement strand
TGCCGCATTATGTATAACCGTTGTTCCCGGCGCTGTTACGGCAGCAAGAATGATATTTTCGGTCGCACCGACACTTGGAAAAGCCAGGTGGATCTCACATCCGTGCAAACCGTTCGGCGTACTGCAATGTAAAAAGCCGCGGTTTTCCTCAATGACCGCACCCATTTCACGAAGTGCGGATAAATGCAGATCAATAGGTCGTGGGCCCAATTCACAACCGCCCGGACTGCTGATCACCGAACAGCCGACTCGACCGAGGATCGCACCCAAAAAAACGATGGACGAGCGCATTCCGAGCATTCGTTCTTCCGAAATGACACAGTTGCTTACAGCCGTCGCATCCACGCGGACATAATCGCCCTCAATCGTACACCGACAGCCGAATTCATCCAAAATCGCCAATGAGTTTTTAACGTCGGACAGTTCCGGGCAATGAGTCAGTTCACTGATGCCGTCACACAAAACAGTTGCGGCCAATATCGGCAGAACACTGTTTTTCGCGCCCTGCACCGACAGTTCCCCACACAGCCGCCGACCGCCTTTAACGCTGATTTTCGCCATAAACAAACCCCTTTCGCGGCATTGAAATCACAATCCATCTTATGCAAAAGGAGTATTTATGTCCGTAAAATAATCAGGCGTTCGTATATAAACGCATTAAAACCTGATAAATTCTTTCGTTCGCGTCCGAAATTGCATGACTTTTCGCCGATTGAGCCATTTTTTCCAAACGGGTCGGATTTTCGATCAGGTGTGAAACCGTATCGATCAATAATTGCGCCGTTAGATCTTTTTCCTCGATCACTTCGGCACTTCCCGCCCGTTTCAGGGTCATGGCATTATGGTACTGATGATTTTCCGCCACATACGGAGACGGGATCAGCACCGCGGGTTTTCCGCAGGCCTGCAATTCACTTAACGTGATAGCCCCTGCCCGGCAGATCACCAGATCGGCAGCCGCCATACAAACGTCCATATCATCAATATATTCCCGCAGCTGCACCTCCGGCGGCAGTTCAACATCTTGGAGTGCATCTCTCATGGTTTCATAGCCGACCTTACCGGTTCCGTGAATATGATAAAATTTTCCGTTACCGCTATATTCGCGGATCAAACCCGTCACCGCATCATTGATCGGACGCGCACCCAAAGAACCGCCGAACGAAAGAATCAAAGGTCGTTCGTCAAGTCCCAGTTTTGCACGGGCTTCCGCACGGGTGATCTGTAATAATTCACCGCGCACCGGATTGCCGGTGACGATCGGTTTTTTCTTTAATTTCAGATATTTTTCCGCCTCGGGCATTGCCAGCATGACCGCGTCCGCGTTTTCAGCCAGCATTTTTGTCGTTACGCCCGGAAAAGCATTCTGTTCATGAATCGCCGTCTTAAATCCCATTTTAGCGGCTTCACGCAATACCGGACCGCTGACGTAGCCGCCCGTTCCCATAACCAGATCGGGTTGTAATTCTTTTAACAGTTTTTTTGCGTCAACGGTGGAAGCAAACATTTTATACACCGCCGATACGTTACGCACCAAATTCTGCGGTGTCAGTTTGCGCTGTAATCCGGCGACGTCAATAGTATAAAAATCATACCCCTTTGCGGGCACCAATGTTGATTCCAGTTTTTTTGCCGTTCCGATATAACTGATTTTAGCATCCGGATGCCGTTCCTTGATATATCCTGCAACGGCAAGTGCGGGATTGATATGACCGGCCGTTCCGCCTCCGGCAAATAAAATATGCATTTCGTTACCCCTTTTCTAATTTTGCACCGCGCGATATCGACAGAACGATACCCATCTGTGCCATTAACAACACCAGCGAAGTTCCGCCGTAACTGAAAAACGGCAAACTGATACCGGTATTCGGCATGGTATTTGTAACAACAAAAATATTCAGCATTGCCTGCAAACCGACCTGGAAAGTCAGGCCGATCGCCATCATGGAGCCGAATTTGTCCGGCGCCCGTAAAGCAATGGTAAAGCCGCGCCATACAAGTAACGCGAACATGGCGATGATCACCATGGCCCCGATCAAACCAAGTTCCTCGCAAACGATCGAGAAAATAAAGTCATTGTGCGGTTCCGGCACCCACAAGTGCTTTTGCCGGGACTGGCCGATCCCACGTCCAAGTGCGCCGCCCGAACCGATTGCCAACAGCGATTGGATCGTCTGAAATCCCTCTTTCTTCGGTGCCGCCCACGGATCCAGCCAATATTTGATTCGTTCCGATCCATAACTGATTGCGCCCGAAACGATCAAAAACGCGATACCCGCCGCCCCGAGTCCGAGACCGCCGATAATATATTTCCACTGCAAACCGCCGACGACCAGCAAAACGATGCCGATAGCCAATACCAGAATAGTAGCTGAAATATGCGGTTCCGCAACGATCAACGCACAAACCAGACCGATCAGGAAAATCAAAAACAATAGAAATTTAATTTTATTCAGTTGCTTCTGCTTTGCGGAAATCAACGAGGATAACAGCAGAATGACGGAGAATTTCGCAATTTCGGACGGTTGGAAATTGACAGGGCCGACGACGAACCATCTTTTAACGTCCATTCCGCTGACCATCGGCGGAAAAATCAGCAAAATTCCCAACAGCAGAACCGATACACCGTAAATCAGCCATGCGAATTTTTTCCAAACATGATAATCGATCTTTGAGAAAATCAGCATCGCCGCAACACCGACTACCGCAAAAAAGCCCTGCCGGACAATAAAATGATAACTACTTCCATAATAGGCGTATGAATAGGCATAACTGGATGAAAAAAGCATGACCAGGCCGGTCGTCAGCAAAATCAGAACAAACGAAAAGAACGGTACATCCATCTTTCCGCGCTGCACGATACCCTTATTCTGTTGTAGCGTACGACGTTCCGCCATGAAGACAACCCCCGTTCAGAATTTACATCAAATAGATCGGCAAAAGAGCCAATATACAGCCAATCAAAGTAATAAATGAAAACAGTAAAACGATTTTTTCCTCGGACCAACCGCTCATTTCAAAGTGATGATGAAGCGGTGCCATTTTGAAAAGTCTTTTCTTCGTCTTTTTGAAATACGCGACCTGCAACATAACGGACAATGCCTCGATAAAATACAGACAACCCGCCAGGATCAGCAGGATCGGTCGATCGATACCAAACGAAAGTGCGACGACCATTCCGCCGATAAACATGGAACCGGTATCGCCCATAAATACTTTTGCCGGCTTTGCGTTCCAGAAAATGAACCCGACACAGGCACCGGCCAATGCCGCCGCCAGCACATTCATAGGACGTATATTCAATTTTCCTGCCGCCAGCATAAACGAACAGGCGACCACCAGCGTCACGGAAGAAGCCAAACCGTCCAAGCCATCCGTCAGATTAACTGCGTTAGTAAAACCATAGATAAACATCAATGCAATCGGCCAGAAAATCAGTCCGACGCCGCTGCTGATATCTACCATTCCGACAAACGGAATATAGGTACGGCTCATGCCGCAAAGTGCCAGCGTTGCCAGATATGCCGCGGCCACTAACAACTGCAAAAACGTTTTCTGACGCGCCGTCAGACCCAAATTGCGTTTCTTTACAACCTTGATATAGTCATCGAGGAATCCGATC
>JAZRWX010000188.1:0-2378 GCA_045599905.1 Acutalibacteraceae bacterium | reverse complement strand
CCGGTTACGGATCGGAACTGTGGGGTTATGGCACGATCGAATGTGATACCACCGTTCCGGCTGCGGCCTTGACAAGTAAACTCGCTACATTTACCGATCGCCTGAATATTACAAAGTTGGCGTCCGCCAATAAAATGGCGTTGATTTACAAAATGGATCAGCTTTCGGACATCGGCAAGGTTCGTATCACAGCGGCTAATACCAGCGGAATCGCGATTTATACCTCCAAATCTTTCTCAACGGTGTTTAAGGCCGCAAACATGAAATACACTTGCGGAACCGGATCTGATGTTACCGCTCAATTTGATGATTTGCAGGCAAATTATGTAGGATTGATTATACCGCAGAATTGCTCTCTGGCTGACGTGTATATTTACGGCGGTGAACACACCGACGTTGTCCCGACCGGAGCAACGGTTTTGGGTGGGGAAGACCTTTCCTGCAATCCAAACGCCAACAAGGAAACCAAGAACTTTTTACAGTACATGAAAAATGTCGGTGACAGTGATAAATTCCTGACCGGCGCTCACGTGCCTTCTTTGCGCGGTGTGAATGATTTTATCGGTGTTGAAAACAACTATTATGCCTTCCTGCAGCAGACCCACGGTTTTTCGCCGAATATCATTTCGCTGGGTAATGATTTTGATATGTCGGTTTATACGGCCTATTATCAAGAGGGTGCCATTCCGATGTTCTTCGGCTTCACAAATTATATTGCGACTAAAGCAGCCCCCAAATTTAACAGCAAGAGAGATTATGGCGCTGTCCGTTATTTAAGAACCGATTGTGACAGCAGTGATCCGGATGTTCTTGATTTGCAGGAAGCTTATGACAGCGAATTGGAACAGTGGGCATTATTCTTCCAAGATTTGGAAACGTCCGGCGTTAAGAGTTACATTTTCCGTCCGTTCGCAGAATGGAATTTGTATGATTTTTACGGTGACGCGATTCGCCAGCAGTATTTTGAAGATTTCAAGATAGTTTGGCAGGAAATGGTTGATTATTTGGTTAATGATGCCGGTTTGACCGGGATTATCTTCGCTTATTCACCGTGCTATTTGACTTCTACTGTCACTGGTTCACAGTATACAACCGATGACCCGATGATTGCATATCCCGGTAACGATTATGTCGATATCATTGCACCGACCCTCTATCCTTATGATGGCACCGGATCATTGGTTGAAATTGATTCCTATGATGAGATGCTGGCAACCGGAAAGACTTTTGCCATTTCTGAAACCGGTCCGCGTTCTTCCGCAGGTAATGCTTACGCGGCTTCTAAAGGTGACTGGAATAAGTGGTTGTCGAGCTTAAAGACTATTTATCCGGAAGCGGCGTTTGTGAATCTTTGGTATGGGCCTTTTGCGCTGCATGATACATATAATGATAACGCCACTGCCGTTGTTGCTGATGGTTCCCTGATCGGAATTGAACAGTCGCCGCATTACACGGTTGATACCATTCTGCCGGATGTTGCTGCAACTCTGGAAAACAACGGTGTGATGACCTATGCCGCAAACGGTACGTATAATTACGACGGAACGGTTACCGCTGTTGCGTTGGAATCCGGCAAAAAGATCACATTTTATTCCGGCGAAGATGCGACTGGATCCAGGTGGGTCTTTGGCCGTGATGTAGAGGACTTTTCTGCTTTGAGTGTAAATTTCGCTTCCGTTAAGATTGAAAATGCCGGCGCATTCACACTGTATGACGCAAATGATGACGGTGCGATCGATGTTTTGGATTTGGTACGGATGAAGAAAGCTGCAGCAAACGGAACGGCACTGAATGAACTGGCTGCCGATATCAATAACAGCGGCCGCGTCGATTCGGTGGATATGGTACTGCTGAAATCAAAATTGCTGGAATTCTGATTTTCCGTTTTGTTTGTTTTTTATGGTGCAAACTGTATGATTTGTACCATGGTTTTTTCCTTGATTCCGATAAGCAAAATTTCTTATGGTGAACGAGGTGGTAGGAAAGAATTTAGTATCCCCATGGATTATTAAAAAAAGGAGTATGTATTATGTTTAGGAAAATTTTTGCATTGACCCTGTCCCTTTGCATGGTTATTTCGTTGTTTGTTTTTTCATCGGCAACCGTTTTGGCTGATGAATCAACCGATTTGATCGCCGGCAAAATTGCCGATTCATTTTACACGCCGAGCGGTTCTACAGCAAGTTCCAATATGATTAACTGGAGCGGTCACTTGTACATTGGTGGAAAAGATCGCAGTGTCGGGTACAATTCTTCTTCCTCTGATCCGTTCAGCTCGGCAAGCAAGTATCCCGAAGTCGCCGCGGTAACGGACGGAGATGCAGCAACATCTTTGACAATCAATTATAACAACCCGTTTACCGTTGTTTATAAGTTGG
>JAZRWX010000187.1:0-4288 GCA_045599905.1 Acutalibacteraceae bacterium | reverse complement strand
GAAAAAGCGGGAACGATATAAACACCGTTTGTGTCTTCGACCGCCCGGGCGCGGGTTTCACTTTCCGCGGCGGAAGAGATCAGTTTCAATTCGTCGCGCAGCCATTGAATGACCGCTCCGCCGATAAAGACACTGCCTTCCAGCGCGAACTGCGCGGATTTTCCTTCCAAAGAGGCCGCCAGCGTGGTGACCAGACCGTTTTGACTGCGGATCGGTCTTTCGCCGGTGTTCATCAGCAAAAAGCATCCCGTTCCGTAGGTGTTTTTGATCTGTCCTTCACGGAAACAGCACTGACCGAACAGCGCTGCCTGCTGATCTCCGGCAATACCGCAGACCGGGACGGAAACGCCCATCAGATCAATGTTGCCGAACTGATGCCCGCTGGGGAAGACCTGCGGCAGCATCTGCTCCGGAATATTCAGAATTTCCAGCAGTTTTTTGTCCCATACCTGCTTTGTAATGTCGAACAGCATGGTGCGGGCGGCATTGGTGTAATCGGTCGCGTGGATACGTCCGCCCGACAGTTTCCATAACAGCCAGCAGTCGATCGTGCCGAAAAGCAGTTCGCCGCGCTCGGCACGTTCCTGCGCGCCGTCCACGTGGTCCAGGATCCAGCGGATCTTTGTCGCGCTGAAATAGGCGTCGGGTTTCAGCCCGGTTGTTTTTTGTATGTACGGTTCCCATCCGTCGGCGATCAGTTTTTCGCAAAGTCCGGCGGTTCGTCTGCATTGCCAGACAATGGCGTTGCAGATCGGCTTGCCGGTCAGTTTATCCCATACAACGGTCGTTTCACGCTGATTGGTAATGCCGACGGCGGCAATTTGGGAAAGTGTGATCCCGGTCTTGTCAAGCACTTCTGTGACCGTTGCGGACTGTGCCGCGAAAATTTCCTGCGCGTCATGTTCCACGTAACCCGGTCGGGGGAAAATCTGCGTGAATTCATGCTGCGCTATGCCGCGTGCGTGACCGGCGCGGTCAAACAGAACGGCACGGGCGCTGGTCGTGCCCTCGTCTAAAGTCAGAATAAATTTTTCCGCCGCCATCGCGATCCCTCCGGAATATTTATATTCACTATTATTATACCGTATCCGGCAGGGGGTGTCAACGCATTTTTACCACAACAAAGCAGGGCGAAAAAGACAAAAATTTCCGATAATTTTCCGTTGAAATCAAAAGGATTCTATGTTATAATAACTTTTGTATTCGATTAAAAAGGGGAAGTATGATGGAACGGATCGGATTTGATAACGACAAATATCTGCAAATGCAGTCCAAACACATTCGGGAACGGATTTCACAATTCGGCGGAAAGTTGTATTTGGAATTCGGCGGAAAGTTATTCGACGACTATCATGCCGCCCGTGTTCTGCCCGGCTTCAAACCGGACAGTAAACTGCAAATGCTGTTACAGTTGAAAGACGATGCTGAAATCGTTATCGTTATCAACGCGGCGGATATTGAAAAGAATAAGGTGCGCGGGGATCTCGGTATTACTTACGATCAGGACACCCTGCGTCTGATCGACGCGTTCCGCAGTGTCGGTTTATTTGTCGGCAGTGTGGTGCTGGCACAGTATATGGGGCAGGATGCCGCCGTCAAATTCCAGCAGAAACTGGAAAGTCTCGGGGTTAAGGTGTACCGCCATTATCATATTGACGGCTATCCCTACAACGTGGAAAAAATCGTCAGCGACGAGGGCTACGGTAAAAACGAGTATATCGAAACGTCCCGCCGGCTGGTCATTCTGACCGCTCCCGGACCCGGTTCGGGGAAAATGGCGACCTGTCTTTCCCAACTTTACCATGAAAACAAGCGTGGCATCAAGGCCGGCTATGCTAAATTTGAAACGTTCCCCATCTGGAACATTCCGCTGAAACACCCGGTCAATCTGGCGTATGAAGCCGCCACCGCCGACCTGAACGACGTGAATATGATCGACCCGTTTCATTTGGAGGCCTACGGCGTAACGACCGTCAATTATAACCGTGACGTGGAAATCTTCCCGGTTTTGCAGGCGACGTTCCGGAAAATTTACGGTACGTCACCGTATAAATCCCCGACCGATATGGGCGTTAATATGGCGGGGAACTGCATTGTGGATGACGAGATCGTTTCCAACGCCTCCAAGCAGGAGATCATCCGCCGCTATTACACGGCACTGTGTGATCAGCGCGAGAATATGGCGTCCTCCGATACGGTGAATAAACTGGATCTTCTGATGAAGCAGGCGGCCATTACGACCGATCTGCGTCCGGTCATTTCGGCGGCATTGGTCAAGGCCGAAACCAGTGATTCTCCGGCGGCGGCATTGGAACTGCCGAACGGCAGGATCGTCACGGGCAGAACTTCGCCGCTTTTGGGCGCGACGGCGGCCATGCTGCTGAACGCGCTGAAAGAACTGGCGGGCATTGACGATTCCGTGGATCTGATCGCGCCGTCTGTTATCGAGCCGGTACAGCGCCTGAAACTGGATTATCTGGGCAATCACAATCCCCGTCTTCATACCGACGAGGTGCTGATCGCGCTGGCGATCGGCGCCGCCACTTCCGAAATCGCGCAGCGCGCGCTGGCACAGCTGGATAACCTGAACGGATGCGAGGCGCATTCCTCGGTCATTCTGTCGCAGGTCGATATTCGCACGCTGAAAAAGTTGGGTGTCAACGTCACCTGCGAACCGCGGTATCAGGTCAAAAAACTCTATCACGCGAAATGATGCGTATCACCAAAGAAAAAGACGGAGCAGACGAATCAACGTCCGCTCCGTTTTCTTATAAAATAAGGTGGAAATGACTTTGTGCCGGATCGGTCACCTCCCGGCTCTGACAGTCCCCCGGACTGTCATTCACTCCCGTCCGGCCGCCTTCGGCTACCCCGCCCTGCGAATAAAAATAATTGCATACCGTAGGGGCGGGTATTACCCGCCCGATAACATTGTTCCATTTTGAAATAATAAACATACCCCACAGGGAACGGGAAGCCAAAAGGAACGAAAAAAAGTCACATTGCGGGGAACGGTTTTTTATGTAGAGTCGCCCTTAACCGAAAATGAATGAGCCGGTGGATTGTATGCTGACCGCGAATTGCAGAAAGTCCGCTTTGCGGATCGCGGCAAAGTACCCGTTAAAATCAATGTCGGGGTAGTTGGATTCGCAGAAGTCAATCATGTTCCGCAGGGTAAGGATCACGGCAAATTCATGCTTGCAGGTCCCCGTGCAGAAACAGTCGCAGGTCAGACCGCTGATCTCGCCGTTCTGATAATCAAATTCCACCGTGTACGGGCGACTGCCGATGACGATCGCGGTGCCTTTCCCGTGATCAAGGCCGATATAGGCCACGCGGTTTTCCTCAAAATATGCCGCGCCTTTTTCGGTGGATTTATCGTCTATGACCAAATTTTTCAAATGGTGAATATCAATGCCGGTTCCGTCTTTTACGGTGACGTATTCGTCTTCGCTGTTTTCGGGCGGCAAAAACCACGTTCGTATCCGGCTGAACGGAATAGAGCCGTCACTGGAGATGAAGTAGGGACCCAAAAAGCGGAATTCCCCGCGAATGGCGGTATCGGCAACGCCGATCACCTTTTTATAGTCCGAAAGCTTGATTTTGAAGCAGTATGAAATTTCGGTAACGATACCGCACACGCCTTCCAGTTTTCCGTCCACCCAGACACGGTCACCGCTTTTCAGATCAAACTGATCGTTATAGTAAGTATATGCCGCGTCGCGTTCTTCAAAATAAACCTTTACCAGGGATTTTCTGGCGGCCGGCTCCGTTTCTGTGTTTGGAACAGACCTTTCCTGTGCCGTTGCCGGTTCGGGATCTGTACTGAAACCGATTTTATAACTCATTTTCATCGTCCTCCTTGTTTTTTGTTGTGCCTGCGATTTCTTCCGATCAGCGGTGTTGTTTACATTATAAACGGTTTACTGTCCGGAATTCCGTACTTCAAAAAATCCCGTACAATCCCGTACACCTTTTGATTTTTTGCTGACAGGTGTATATTATACTTTACATTTCAATTCATTTTATAGTATAATAAAATCAACATCGGAAATCTATGTGAAATGAAATATCATGATTGGAGAAATCAATATGAAAACAGAATTCAAATTCAGCGCCAAAACGATCATTATTCCGCTGGTCATTCTTTTTGCCGTTGTTCTGGTGTTCAACTGCTTTACGGTGGTCGATGCCGGTCATACCGGTGTGGTGGTCACGCTGGGTAAGGTCAACGATCGGGTTTTGCAGGAGGGAAAGTCGGAGGCCAAGCGGTCTTAGGAAGACAACT
>JAZRWX010000186.1:0-4228 GCA_045599905.1 Acutalibacteraceae bacterium | reverse complement strand
GCGGAAAATCGTTTTTAATTTTACACAACAACAGCAAAAACCGTCTCACACACAGTAAGACGATTTTTTAATATGCTTTTATATTAGTTTTATGCTTATTTTCCAACGGTGATCACTGCCGAAAGCGGGGCGGTGCTGTCGTGACCGACAAAAATTTCAAAATCACCCGGCTCGAAAACGCGGTTGAGCCGCATATCGTAAAATTCAAGATCTTTCCGTGCGACCGAAAGCGTGATCTGCTTTTCCTCGCCAGCCTTCAAATAGACCTTGCCGAACGCTTTTAACTCACGCACCGGACGGGAACGGGACGCCAGCACGTCGTGAACATAGACCTGCACGGTTTCTTCCCCGTCGACAGCGCCGGTATTCTTTACCGTGACCGACACGTCAATGCCCTTTTCGGTTTCGCGGAGAGTAAGATCCGAATAAGCGTATTCGGTATAGCTCAACCCGTACCCGAACGGGAACAACGGGGTGAGCGGTGCGTCAATGTACTTGCTGGTATACTTCATTTCAGCCGCCGGTTTGCCGGTGGGCAGGTGGTTGTAATAGGTCGGGCATTCGCCGGTACGATTCGGGAAGGTGGTGGTCAGGCGGGCGCTGGGGTTGTAATCGCCGAACAATACGTCGCAAACGGCGTTACCGGCCTCGACCCCCAAATGCCACGCTTCCACAACGGCGTCGGAATTTTCCACCGCTTCGGGAATGGCAAGCGGGCGACCGTTGAATAGCACGGTGACCAACTTTTTGCCCTGCGCACGAATAGCGGCCAGCATTTCATCCTGACGGCCGGGCAGGGTGATATCAGAGCGAGCCGCAGCTTCGCCGCTGTCCTCCTTCGATTCGCCCACGCAAGCGATCACGATATCAGCATCTTTGATTGTGGCGGTCAATGCCGCTTCGTCGAAAGCGCCGTCGAGCGAGCAACAGGGTGCAAAGGTGAACTGCACGCCGGCATTTTGCAGACCTGCCGTAACGCTGACGCAGTCTTCCCCACGGCCGATGCCCTCCCACGTGCCGAGCATTTCTTCGGCGTTATCGGCCAAAGCACCGACAACCGCAATTTTTACGTCCTTTTTAAGCGGCAAAACGCCGTTATTTTTTAAGAGGACGATAGACTTTTTCGCGCTTTCACGTGCAATGGCACGGTGCTCGTCGCACAGAATGACCTGATCGGCCAAAAATTCATCGGTATAGGGATTTTTAAACAGACCCAGCGCAAACTTGATGCGCAGTACGTTCGTAACGGCGGCGTCCAAGTCTGCCATCGAAATCTGTCCGTTTTCCAACAGTTCTTTCAGAAAATCGTGATAGCAGGTCGAGTGCATATCCATATCCATACCCGCCTGCAATGCCTGACGGGCAACGTCGGCACGGTCGGCGACCGTTGCGTGATCCAAGCAGTTTTGCAGCGCCATCGAGTCGCTGACGACCATTCCGTTAAAGCCCCAATCCTTTCGCAGGATGGTTTTATACAAAAACGGGTTGGTACTGCACGGCACGCCGTTCAGATCGTTGAAAGGGCCCATAAAGGTGGCGACGCCTGCATCGGTTGCCGCCTTAAAGGGCGGCAGATAGGTTTCGTACAGCGTTTGCAGACTTATATCGACCGTGTTGTAATCCCTGCCGCCGATCGCCGCACCGTAGGCGACGAAATGCTTAGCACAGGCGGCAATACTTTCGGGATCGGCAAGGCTTTCCCCCTGAAAACCCTTGACACGGGCTTCGGCAAAACGACTGCCGAGGTATGTATCCTCGCCCGCACCTTCGGCAATGCGTCCCCAACGGGCGTCACGGGCGATGTCGACCATCGGGGCAAAGGTCCAGTTAAGACCCAAGGCGGCCGATTCCTTTGCCGCAACGGCGGCCGTTTTTTCGGCCATTTCAAGATCCCACGAGCAGGACTCCGCCAGCGGGATGGGGAACACGGTGCGCAGACCGTGGATAACGTCAAACCCCAATAACAGCGGAATACCGAGGCGGGATTCTTCGACCGCGACCTTTTGCATACGGTTGCACTTTTCCGCCCCGTAAAGGCCGAGGAACGAACCGATCGTGCCTGCACGCACCTCGTCTTCACGCTCGTCCACCTTAAAACCGCGCGCCGATTGCTCATACTCCTTTTGCGTGATGGCACCGGCGTCGAGCATCTTCTTTAATTCATCCAGCGAAATTTCAAATCCGCCGACGGGCGACGGGCCCAACTGATGCAGCTGACCAATTTTTTCGTCAACCGTCATTTGGCTCAGCAGTTCGCTGATTTTTTTATTGATTTCCGCACCGCAATAATTATTTTGTAAATTCATCCTATGTCCCCTCCGGAAATCACGGTTGATAGCCAGGATTGGTTATGTCGGTATTGACAAAGCCGATGGTCTTGAAATCGTCTAAATTGTGCCGGATGATATAATCAATATACGACGCGATCATTTTAGCGGTCAGTTGATACCCGACGGCGTCCATGTGGCCGGACATAAAGAAGCGGGGCAGGAACTCATCGTCGTAAGCCACCGCGTATCGGAAAAGGTCGATCACATAGGTGCGGTCGAAAAAGCCCGCCAATTCGTTAATAGCACGGGCAATTTCGTACTCGGGACCCGAAGTGGGAGCCGGATCGCTTCTTCTCGGTACAGTAACAAGGAAAAACTTTGCGTGGGGGGCAATTTTCTTCATCCGCAGAATGATCTGCCCGTAATAACCCATAAAGGTCGGTTTGCATTTGGTGTAATCCTCTACGCAGATATCGTCCAGCGAGCCCATTTCCTGATGCGAATTGATGATATCGTTCACGCCAAGCGCAATGATGTACGCCTTGCATTTTTTGTCGGGATCCCAAAAACCGTTCTGTTCGGCAAAACTTTCGCAGTATTCGCTGGCGGTCATACCGCCGCGGGTGAAATTATATACCGTGATTCCCGCCATTCTTGCCAAGAACTGCCCCCACGAATACTCGAACATATCGTGGTAGCCGGGGTTGCCCTGCTCATCGCGCGATTCAAACTCGCCCGAAGAAAGACTGTCACCGATCACGGCGACCTTCTGTAAAATGCCGCAGAAACCGCCGTCAGTCACCGGGCGGTCCAACGGTTTTTCCGTTTTATCCAGACAGATGTAATCACTTAAAATCATTTTCATGAACTCCTTTTTCAACGTCCCGCGCACGGGGATCGTTTGATACACCGTCCCAAACCGAAGCGGAATTTTCAGACCGTCGGCGATTCAAGGGATTGTTGAAATTATTATAGCATACTCGTTTCAACATTTCTACCAAAAATTATATGGATCGGAAAATAATTTCTTTGTCCGGTTTTTCAGCCAATACGGCAGAATTGCAAACGGCCCGGTTTGACCGAACGGCCAAACCGGGCAGTTCCGGATACAATGATAAAAGAAGAATTATTCTTCCGCCGGCAGTTCCGCGGTACAATGTGCACAGCGTGTTGCGTCGATCGCGATCTCGCTCTTGCAGAAGGGGCAGATCTTGGTGGTCGGTGCCGCCGGTTCTTCATCTTTCTTGCGGCCGTTGGCGATCTTATTGATCGTGCGGACCAACAGGAAAATGACCAATGCCATGATCAGGAAATTGATGACAGCCGTAATGAAAGAACCGTAAGCAAACACGGTCGCACCGGCTTCGGTGGCTTCGGTCAGGGAAAGATACTTGGTTCCCTTTTCAACGCCTTCCGCCAGTTTCAGCACAACAAACTGATCGGCAAAATTGACGCCGCCGGTGATCAGACCAACGAACGGCATGATCAGATCATTGACCAACGAATTGACAATGGCCTGAAACGCGCCGCCGATGATGACGCAGACTGCCAAATCCATGTCATTGCCACACATAATAAACTCTTTGAATGCGCCGAAAAACTTTTTCATAAAATTTACCTCCGTTAATTTTTTACAATGTTCATTATATCAAAAATCCGACAAAAATCAAGAATTTTTTTGCTTTTCAAAACTTTTGATTTGCCGGACGTCCGAACCGTAAAATTTACGCACGTTATAATATCCCATCAACCGGGACGTCACCCGGGATGAATACCGTTTTTCGATTTCCGTCAGGGAAAGGTTGGTATTGATGATGGTCGGCTTTCGGGTCAGCATACGGCTGTTAATGAGATTATACAGTACCGATTGCAGGAACGGTGACGTAAACTCGGTTCCGAGATCGTCGATCACCAGCAGATCGCAGGCGATCATGGATTCGTAACTGTCCCCTTTGTCG
>JAZRWX010000185.1:0-4655 GCA_045599905.1 Acutalibacteraceae bacterium | reverse complement strand
CCGCCAACATACAGAAGATCAATCCAAACAGCAAAGAATTGATCAACTCCTGAAATCGAAAGAAAAGCGCAACGCAACTGAGGATTTTAACATCCCCCATACCGAAGCCGCCTTTGGAGAGCAGTGACAGCAACATCAGGATCACAAACGTAATCACAAGACGACCGGCGCACGACAGCAACAGTATTTTGAACGACCCCCGGTCATAAATAAATTCCGGGATAAAAAAGAGCACACGTCCGACCAATGCTATGATCGGTAGCAGATTCGGGATTTTTTTAATGCGAAAATCAATGATCGCCGCGCTTAACAAAATGAAAAAGACGAAAGCACATTCAAAAATATAGATCATATTGCTTTTGTCCGACATATTCGATAAAACGAAACCAAACGCGGCCCACGACAAAACAGACACCACCGAAACGGCAATATCTTTTTTCGTAAAATGATTCACCTGTTCAACACAAGCCGCAAATAAAGATCGCGGCTTGGGGGAGGTTCCGGCGGTTTCTTCCGGAACCCCCTCATTCGATCCAGACATCCGAAGCGCCCGCCGCGCGGCAGCCGCCATTGAAACGACGGCTACCGCGAGCGACAGAACCGCCCCGAAAAAAAAGTAGATAAGCATACTACACAAACGCCTATTCTATCAGCCTCAGGGAATAGTTTTTGATTGATTACCGAATTTTTCGGAGAAGATCGTCCATTCATCCGATACTAATTTGACAATTTTATCCTTTAAAGCGATAAATATAACCGCTACGACCAGTACAATTGCCAGAATGATAATGATCGACAGGAAGTTCGTGTCACCGTCTTCATTTTTTATTGCGTTTTTTGCCTTGGAAGCGAGTTTAACGGCACCCAGCCGCGCCTTCCACAGGCCGTTTTCGATTTTTCTTTCCAGTTTGCTCATGTTCATAATCTCCTCTGTTTTTTATTTTATAATCAAGACCCTTTTCGGTCTAAATTAACATCCCTACCGCCGCCGAAATAACGACGATCAGAATACCGATGAAAATCATGGCGATGGGGATCAGCAGTTTTGATGCCGCTGCTTCGCCCTTTTGCAGCATGATCTGTTTTTTCAAAGCCAGCATTTCGGAAGACTGCTTGGCCAGGAAAATGCTGAGGTCTTTACTGCCCTTATCCAGGCCCTGGATCAGCGCGCCGGTGAATTTTTTGATTTCCGGGGTATTGGACAGCACACCGAATTTATGGATAGCGTCGATTTCGGAAACACCGTTCTGCATATCAACGCTGGCGCCGCGCATCAATTCGTAAACTTCGCCCTCTTTGCTGTTGGCGATAACGTCCCACGCTTCACGAAGCACCATACCGGAATTGATCAGCAAAGCCATGGTGGAAACGATTTCAGGAAGTTCCACCGCACATTCCGCCTTTCGGTTATCCAGCACCGTTTTCATGCGGGAAAAGAAATAATACCCGAAAACGGCAGCGCAAATCACACCAACCAACGCAAAAAACGGAAAATTGAAAGCCCCGGCCAGTATAAAGCCGGCACAAAGTGAAAGATGAACCACCGACAGTACTGCCGCCCAGGTCAGTGTGGCGTAGTATTCGGCATACTGCGGATCGTACACCAATTTTGCCTGGGTAAAGAGCATTTGCCGCAATTTGCCGCGCAACGCGAACAATTTGCCTTCATTCCAAGCAAACCCGACATTGTAAAAACTTTTCAGCGGATGTTCCCCATCATCCAACGACTCGTAATAATCGCTGAACTTTTTCCCCTGCGAACCTTTCAGGAACAAAAGGATCAGCAATGCGGCTCCCAAAATCAAATATACAAGTTGCATTGTATCACCCCTTTATATCCATGATTTTCTGCCCGATCTTATACGCGCCCAGGAAGAAGCCGATTCCAATCGTCATGGCAACAACACCGACAATACTGGAAAACGCTTCCGCGAACTGGGAACTGGACAAACGCATCATCAATACCAAAAAGATCGGGATAACATTCATGATCGACATCTGCATTTTATTCGACGTCAATTTTGTTTGTATTTCCTCATTGATAATGATTTTTTCACTGATGATATCGGTCGTACGGCGGATGATATCCCTTAAATTACCGCCGGTACGGTAAGCCGTTTCAAAAACGGTGGCAAAATTGGAAATATCCTCGATACCGCTTCTGGTACCGAAATCACGCAAAATTTCTTCAATAGCGATATTATTCTGTATGCCGTTGACCATTTCGCTGACTTCCTGAACGATATAAGCGTCCGGCGAATACTGGGATTGAAGATCGTTATACACGTTATTCAACGCGTCGGTCACGTTCATACCGCCGGCCAGCGCATTGGAAAGCGCATCAAGGAAATCCCGAAACTGGGCATTCAGTTTTTTAAGTCTTCTTTTTCGGAAAGATTCATTGATGATCGGATAAAATATTTTTCTTGTCAACAGACCGATCAAAACAAAAATGACCGCATTACTTATATATGTAAGCAGTGTGGCACTTCCCTCGGATTTGAAAAGTCCGCCGTAAAAAATCAACCCGACAAGCCCCCCGGCAATAAAGGTCAGTAAACCGAACAGCAATTTCTGTGCCGCGTTCATTATATATACATTATAATTAAGCACCTGAGTGTTGATGGCAGAAACATAATACTGCGGTTCCTGCTCCGTTTTCTTTTTTGCCATGCCGTATCGAACTCCTTATATTTCAACTTTTATACCTGACAACTGCAGTTTGAACGTATTGATCATTTTATTCTCGGTACGTTTCAAAGTTCCGGAAACCTTTTCCAGAGTACTGTTCTCGTCTTCTTCAAAAACATACAAAGGATTCAGTAAAACCTTTCCGTTTTCATACCCGACGACTTCTGTGATCTCCATGGTTTTTCTGGACTTGTCACGCAGACGGGAAAGATGAATGATAATATCCACCGCAGACGCGATCTGCTGACGAATGGCTTCCAACGGTAATCCGTCAGCGCCCTGCAAAACCATGGTCTCCAAACGGCTGAGCATATCCTCTGTGGAATTTGCGTGACCGGTCGACAACGAACCGTCATGACCGGTATTCATGGCCTGAAGCATATCCAGCGCTTCCCCGCCGCGGCACTCACCGACAATGATCCGCTCCGGCCGCATACGGAGCGATGACTTGATCAAATCCCGGATTGTGACCTGACCGGCACCGGAAGCGTTGGCGTTACGTGTTTCCAGACTGACAAGGTTTTGAACGCCTTTGATTTGAAGTTCGGCTGAATCTTCAATCGTGATCACACGTTCATCTTTCGGAATATAATTTGACAAAGCGTTCAAAAAGGTGGTTTTACCCGAACCGGTACCTCCGCTGATGAAAATGTTATATTTGGCTTTTACCAATAATTCCAGTTTATCGGCAATATCCTGCGTGATAGATCCGTACGCGATCAGTTTTTCGATCGTCATCGGTGTCTTTGAAAACTTACGGATCGTTACGGTCGGACCGCACAAAGCGATCGGCGGCAGCACAACGTTCACACGGGATCCGTCGGGAAGACGGGTGTCGCATATCGGATTTGCCTGATTCACTTCACGACCGGCCAAACCGACGATACGCTGAATAATATCTTCCAATCGGCGCTGGCTTTCAAACTGTTTGTCTAATTTGAAAAGACGACCGTTCTGTTCAATGAATACGTTTTCCGGTCCGTTGATCATAACTTCCGTGATCGTATCATCACTGATAATCGAATCCAGCAAACCGAAACCGCGGATCGAACTGTATACCTGCTGCACAATGGAAATACGCTGATCGATCGAGCAGTAAACGGTTCCGATCCGTTCGGCAACGATATCTTCGATCTTTGCTTCCAGTTCATCGTCCTCCATACGGCTGAGCGGAAGATTTGCGGTTACATATTGTTTTATTTCCGTGATAAATTGCTGTTCTTGTTCCAATGTCATAAATTCACCACATTTTACAAAATTTTATCGAACATATCCATGGTAGAAAGCTGATTCAGAATCTGAGCAACGGTCGCGTGCTCATAACGGGGTGCACCGCCGATATTCGTGATCCCGATCTCGTTCAGGATTTTACTTGACTTATTGCTGAATTTATTATAGATCAGCGACAGTCTGCTCGTTATCGGAGAGTCCGCGTTCTGTTCCATGGTCGTCAAAGCGGTATATGCACGGAACAATTTATTATTGGAAATTTCCGAGCCGTCCCCGACCCATACCAATGCGTGAGTCTGACGAAGAATTTCCATTTTCTTGGGATCCATTGAAAAATCAAGATCCAAAATGATGCAATCGTAAGAACCCGCCAATCTTAATTCAGATATTAAATGAAGTTCATCTTCCGTATTGATCTCAAACATATCCAGCGCAATTTTCGCCGGCGAATAGAAGAATACACCATTTTCCGCGCGCTTGACGCAGCTTTCAAGTTTCAGCGGCAAATTGGTCTTTTTACTTTTCAGTGCAAAAATAATATCGCTCATATCAAATTGACCGTCTGCAGAGAAGAACAAATCGGACGAACCGAATTTTTCAAGGTTTAGATAAAGAGTCTTATTTCCCTTCTTCGCAAAATATGTAGCGCAAGCAGCCGCCATTGTTGAAGCTCCGCAACCGCCTCCGACAGACTGAAACGCAACCAAACGTGCAGTATCTTCTCCAAATTTCAA
>JAZRWX010000184.1:0-7922 GCA_045599905.1 Acutalibacteraceae bacterium | reverse complement strand
TTGCAGATCGGTACCCAGCGCAAGGGTGACGAAGCCCGTTTCGTCATCAAATTCAGCGGCAAAGCGGAAGACATCGAAGCGTATGAAGACATCACGCTCGATTACAGCATCGACGGCACCAATTACAGTGTCGGACTGGATTCCGTTTACGATTCATTCATCGACGAAAACGAAGTTGTCACGGCTGACAATCTGAACTGCACCTACGTTGCCATTCTTGAAATCGGCGACGTGACCACAGCCCAAGAAGTGACCGCGACTGCTTCCTACACCGCAAACGGCGAAACCGTGACCGGTGCTGCCCGCGTAACCAACGCAGGAAGGATTTACAGTGATTGGCAATGAAATATGAAAATGCTAAAATGAAAATCATCGCTATGGATGCGGATATCCTAACTGTTTCGCCTGCGGGCGCAAACGAAGATCCCGATTGGGGCAATCTGGATTTCGGCGGCGAAAAGAATTCGCCGTTGGCAGATCTCGCCAATACCATCGCGGATAAACTGTAAAAACAGACATATAACAGTAAATTGCCGTCGTTGCTAAGTGATAAAGTAATAGCAAATTATCACGCAGCATCAAAAAGGCAAGAAAAAAACGCTCAGAAAGGCAGTTATGCTTTTCTGGGCGTTTTCTTACTAAGCAGACATTGATTTATCGGCGTGTTTCCACTATGTTGAAATATGGTCCTGTCAGAAATCACCACCTCATTACCGGCTATGATGAACCGATGGAACGCTCTATCAGAGTACGGTCAAATGTCGGATATTGCCGTAAATAGTTTTTCGGTGAATAACCGGTGATGCGCTTGAATACTGTACTGAAATAGCACGGTTCCCGGAAGCCGAGTCTCGCGGCAGTTTCCGCTACGGTCGACCCGGAACGAAGTAGCAAAATTGCTTTTTGTATCTGCAATTGATGAAAATATTTAATAATTCCAACATCGGCGTAACAGGTAAAAATGCGTTTTACATTGCTTTCACTCATGTGTGTCAGCTCCGCGATCTGCGCAAGTGTTAACTGGCGATCCAGATTTGCATACAGCGTATTAATGATCCGTGCATAATTTTGCGCCGATGACGATGTATTCCGAGCATCCGACACCGCATGACTTTTGATAATTTGCAGGACAAAACGTTCCAACGAATTGATAAAAAGTTGGTAATCAATTCGTTTCCCTGGCTGTAATGCCACGGCACAAATATCCTGAAAAGCAAACACTTCACGACTGATTTGAATGAGATTCCGCAGTTGACTGACCTCCTCTTCTTCCATATTGAAAACGCATTCTTTCAAGTAAAACGGGATAGCTGTTTTGAAAGACAGGATAATCAGATGCGGTGTAGTCATATTAGAAGACCACAACCGATGAAACTCCATTGGCTTATGAAATATAATTTGGTTTTTATGCAGATGCAGCACTTTGTCGTCCGCCGTCACATTGATTTCCCCATCCAGAACGCTGACGAACTCCCAAAAATCATGTGTTTCTCCCGGATAATAGAAATGATCATTATATGTTATCTCAAAAGCGGTGATTACAGAACTGATTTCGAGGATTTTCTGCACCGGCACTTCATGATCGTAGCGATCCATAAATACATTCAGCAGAACAGCCACCCTTCTTCCTGTAAAAAATATGTCTGAATTTATATAAATTATAGCAAAACTCGCATTTATTTGTCAATGTAATTCTGTTATACTGATTAAAATGACAGAAATGAAGGGAGAAAACAAACCATGAAGCAAAATGTAACATTGGTCATAATGGCGGCAGGGATGGGAAGCCGCTATGGCGGGCTTAAACAAATCGACCCTGTCGGGCCGGCCGATGAGATTATCATTGATTACTCGGTATACGATGCTATCCGCGCTGGCTTTAACAAAGTGGTATTTGTTATCAAGCGGGAAATCGAGGCGGATGTACGTCGCCTGATCGGCGACAAGATCGCCAGACTAACAGAGGTACATTATGTATATCAAGACCTCGACCGTCTGCCTGCCGGATATACCGTCCCTAACGGTCGCACAAAACCGTGGGGAACCGGGCATGCAATCCTGTGCTGTCGAGATATAGTGCAGGAACCGTTCGCAGTCATTAATGCTGATGATTATTACGGCAGAGAAGCGTTTGAGCTGATGTACCAGGAACTCTCCGCCGTCGATACGTTACAAAAGCCCTATCCGTTTTATATGGTGGGATATGATATTGCCAATACGCTGACGGAAAACGGTCATGTGGCACGCGGCGTGTGTGAAATCAACGAGGATGCACAGTTGACTGGGGTCACAGAGCGCACTCGCATCGAAAAACGCAACACTGGAATTATGTACACCGAAGATAACGGGGAAAACTGGTCGCCAATTCCGCCGGACAGCACTGTATCCATGAATTTCTGGGGATTTGTCCCGGCAATGCTGGACGAACTGGAAAAACGCTTTGCCGCATTTCTGGACGATCAACGGAATAACATCACTAAAACGGAATATTTCCTCCCGTTCGTGGTCAATGAACTGTTACAGGAACAAAAAGCGACTGTAAAAGTGCTGAAAACCGCCGAAAAATGGTACGGCGTGACCTACCGTGATGATCACGACAAGGTGGCAACGGCATTTGCACACATGGTGGAAAACGGAAAATACCCGAAAGGACTGTGGAATAAATGATGAATTATCAAAAAATTGTCAATCAGTTTACATTTGAAGGCGAGCTAATCTGCGGGGAACCGTTTGGTTGCGGCCATATCAACGATACCCATGTGGTGTATTTTAAAAGAGAATTCAAACATCCGGTTCGCTATATTCTGCAACGTATCAATCACGACATTTTCCTTCACGTCGATCAGTTAATGGAGAATATCAACCGCGTGACCAGCTTTATTGCCGAGCAGATCGTCAGCGAGGGCGGCGACCCCGCCCGTAAAGTCCTCCAGATTATCAAGACTGTGGACGGCAAGCTTTTTTATTTCGATGAGCAAGAGCAGAACTATTACCGCGCCTATGCGTTCATCGATGATGCCATTTGCCTGCAAACCATTACAAAACCAGAACATTTTTATCAATCGGCCAAAGCGTTCGGTAAGTTTCAAAAGCAGTTAAAAGATTTTCCGGCGGATCAACTGCATGAAACCATCCAGCATTTTCACGATACCCGTGATCGCTACCGTCAGTTCGAAGAAGCCGTAGCCCGGGATGCTGTCGGTCGGGCAACATCGGTACAGAAAGAAATACAGTTTATTCGTCAGCGAAAACAGGATGTCGGGGTGCTGCTCGATTTACTGGAAGCAGGAAAACTCCCTTTGCGGGTGACACACAATGACACCAAACTGAACAATGTCATGCTGGATTTGAAAACTGGAGAGGGCATTTGCGTAATTGACCTCGATACCGTCATGCCGGGACTGGCACATTACGATTTCGGTGACAGCATCCGTTTCGGTGCCAGCACCGCTGCCGAAGACGAAACCGATCTTTCCAAAGTCAGCATGGATCTTACCCTGTTCGAAATGTTTACCAAAGGATTTTTAGAAGAATGTGGCGACACTCTAACGCCAATAGAACTTGATTATCTTCCGTTCGGTGCGAAACTGATGACGTTTGAATGCGGCATTCGCTTTTTGACCGATTACCTCAACGGAGATACGTATTTCAAAATCCACCGCAAACATCATAATTTAGATCGCTGTCGTACACAGCTCAAGCTAGTGGCCGATATGGAGAAAAAACTGGAAACAATGACCGAAATTGTCCGAAAATATGCGAGTCGCTAATCTGTTATTTAAGGAGACCCCGGTGAAGCAATTAACTTCACCGGGGTCTTAAACTTCACAGCAATAACAGATACGTCAGTCACTGCTGATAACCCATATAAACAATCACTTTTTCTTTTCGATCATTACAGCCGAAAATGGATTAACCTTTACGTTTGACTTACCAGAAGGAAGCAAAATGGACTTTTTGCCGTCAAAAAAGCGATAATCCACCCCATCAGTTTCAACAATACAATCCTGCGGAGTCGCACTGTAATTGACCAAAAACTGCCCAAAATCACCATCCGCAGAAACAAATGCGCCTGTATGAATCCGCGGTACCGTGGCACAGCCGACGGTCGTCCGCCAGATTTGATACGTTTCGCACTCTACCGACAGGGGCTTAACCATTTTCCCGGTATGCAGGTACTTTTTTCCTTTTCCGGTGCGCCATCCGTTCAGATTTTTCACAAAGTTTTCGACCTGACGCTGATCGGGCAAAATACGTGCTTTATCCTTTTTCCCCCAGTTCCAATCAATTTCACCATTTTCGGTGATAACAACTGTCAGCATATCTCCCGCCGTGAACGAATATGCCATTCTTTCAAAGAAACTTTCCGGTGATTTATCCAAATCAACGGTCCAGTCTACGCAGACCTGATTTCCCAAAAAATTATTGACATATTCATGGTACACATATGCGTACGCAGGCACTGGTTTGCCGATGTAATAGGCGATATTAAAGCGATTATCGCTGAACAACAGATACGGAATATAACTTTGTGCCGCCGCGGATTCACACCCGAACAATGTTTTCCCCGCGTTTTTCTGCACCGTTTTCAACATATCCTTCACGGCATCAACCTGCCATTTTCCAGGCATCGGTGGATGATCATGCTGTTGAGAATAGCAGAAATAGGATGTTCCGCCATGGTTTTGATCCATCAGTTGTATATAATCCAACCCGGCGCCCACCATCTTTTCAACCTGTCCCTTTATTGTGTTCACGGTAAATTCCCGCGTCGGGCACAGATCATATCCAGACCTTTGAATCGTACAGATATTTGAGTATGGCAGGGTCTGTTCAGGCGAAAGACACATTTCTGTTTTCAGATTTTCGCGTTCAAACTGTTCCGTTGTATCATATTCCGCCACATTGGAATGAATTGTCCAACCAATGCCGCTGCAATAAACACCGATCACGTCACCGCGCCGATGAAGCGCATCCACCAGTTTTTTCAGTTCTTCTTCTCCCCCATATGGCGGCCAGACAATAGGCGGTGCCCATGGCGCTGTTCCTTCCCAATGCATCAACAGGATCATCACTTTGCTGCCAAACGCCTTTTCAAAGCGTTCCACATGGGGCATTACATTCAGATAGGGAAATAATTTATTGGGATTCATGACATCGGCATCATGTCTGCCACGTACCGGATAAGTCACCACGACCGGGGATTCTCCGTACCAATCGGGCAATTTTCTGTTTTGAGGAATCGGAATAAACTCCGGTTTTTTCAACGATTGGAACCATGTGCGATAAATTTCGGCGGCATCATGCCAGTCACCGCAAAAGAAATCCATCACCATGGGATATTGCATCTCGAATCCATCCCCGAAATCCGCACCGCCGAAATGGCGGTATTCCAACTTAATTCCACCGTTTTCACGCAAAAAATTAATGCCTTTTAAGTAATCTGCCGGATCGTGCGAAGCAAAATACAATCCTGAATTCTCATCATAATACGCCATAAACTGCATTTCGACTACAGCAGGATATACGCCCATCAATCCCTTGCAGGGATATTCGGGCTCAAAATAGCCCAGTACCGCTTCCCTTGCGTCAATATCATCAATCAAAGTGCCCTCGTTATAACCCCACAGAATTTTAGCATTTCCGCCACGATCCGACAAATTATCCGGCACGGCAATTTGAGGATAATTGACCCATTCAATTGCACGATCACAAATGCCCGAAACAGAAATGCCCCAGCGATATTCATCATCCAATTCAAGAGACACCGACACGGTTACATCCGCATGAGCGTACTGACAGACAAAACCATTTTGATGCTGGTCACAAAAAGCCAAAGAAAAATCATCGGTCGACATTCTAGTCTGCTGCCCGGTCTTATCACGGAAGGCAATTACAAACAGTGGCACCTTTGCACCGACAAACTCCTTTTCTTGATAGGTCAAAGAAGCAATATATCCGCCATCTTCGCAAAACGACAGACAGATATCTCCATTTTTAACTATAATCATTAAATTTACCACCCTTTTTCAAGCCGTGATTTTACGGCAATATTCAAATACATCTACTGAAAACCGACAATTCTCATTTTTTATATCAGTCAATCTGCATCTGTTATAACTTCAATTTGAAAGTTGCCACCATTTCTTTTTTCCTATTTATCGTTCTTTTAAAAGTCATAAATATATTATACGATGTCTTCGAATGTTTTTCAATGGACAACCACTGTAAAAACATGGACAAACGATCTGTTTATACTAATTTTACGTTTAATCATACACGACATATCTAAACGGTTGATGAAGTTGCAAAGAATTTTGCTTCAATGACGAAAAACAATCCGTCACATTGGTCGTATATCGGCGGTGCGGAATACGCATTTGCCGGTGTTTGTGTAACCCGCGCAAACGGACTGTGGCATATGAATACAACCGTATCTGATACCGATCAATATAAACATAAAAAACTGAATCTTGATGTTAAATCCTTCTGTTTTCAGAACCGAGAACAGAAGGATTTTTCATATACATATTTTTTATAAGGGAATTCCCGCGTGCCGTTGAGCTTGAGCTGGCGGATATCGAACACGTTATGGTTCCGCACGCAATATTTTCCTGTCTGCTTTGCGCTCATTTTTGAACGGCAACGCCTGTCTGCAAATTCATGCTTTGCCGAATGAAAAAGGCAGCAGCACAAACTTCCGCAAACGAAAACAAGGCGGAAATTTTGATTTGATGAAGACGAGAAACTCAGATATACCTGCCGTATTTCAAGCGATAAGGCAAAATCGGGCGGAAATTATGCCCGTTTTGGCATAATGCGTTCATTTCTCTTCGGACTAAACAAAGGTGCACGACCAAACCCAAAACCGTACTCCCCAAAAAGGAAGGAATTTATCAAGTGTAGCAAACCGAAATCGGTTTATCAAGTTTCCCGGCAGCTTTTTGAAAAAATTTTAATTACTTTTTCGCACTACGCAATTTCCATTGCTTTCGGCAGAATGTTATGCTATAATATCCGTGCTGGAATTCATTCCTTTTTTGCCCGGCGGCGAAACGTCGGAATGAAAAAACATCCGACAAAAAGGATGTTCGATATGGTAACGATTACAGAAATCCCAGCCGGAGAGCAGATTTCCGAATTATATGATGTCACTCTGAACGGAATGCCCGTCCAACTGAATTTTGCGCGGGTATCGGCAATGCCGTTCAACTGCATTTAGCCGAATCATCAGCGCTGTTTGGATCAAACTGAGGAAGCGGCTTTTGTTAATTTCTCTATGTCCGGTTCGGTCGAGGTAACAGTACGTGCCAAAAAACCATTTGAGCAGGCGGTCGTACGCCCGCTGTCGGACGGCATCGTTCCGGAAACAGATGAACAGACGGTTCGTTTTTACATCAAGCTATGGTCGATGAAACAACTGGGGTGCACCCTAAATTAAAAAAATTCGAGTCACAAGATTCTTGAATGTACACTTTTTCACCACATTATTAAAATTCAAAAGGGCCGAGACGATTGCCGTTTATGCATCCATCAAGGGTCTCAGGGGATTCCATGACAAGTGGACTTTGGGTACAAAGTTCAGTGCTTGCTAAGACAATGCCACATCATAGGCGAAAGCCCTTTCCGATTATTTCCGGAGAGAGCTTTTTCTTTGTCAAATCTGTAAATCCGAGTTTTGTACATTGGTAAATTCTTCTCGTTTTCGCTACCATATGCGTAAGGAGGAAAAAAATATGTACAATAGATTTGCGAAAATGCGGAACCGGTATCTGCGTGAACACAAGGACGGTATTTACACAGGAATGCTTTTGACAGGCAAGCTGGACAGTCATCTTAAAGAAGTCGGTGAATCGGCACAAATATTATTTGATCGAATCGTTGATGAAATGAAGAAAGCCGAAGGTGTTACCGAGCAACTG
>JAZRWX010000183.1:0-16538 GCA_045599905.1 Acutalibacteraceae bacterium | reverse complement strand
CCACTCCACCGTCCACGCCAGCGCCCAACACCAGAAAGACCCCGTGTCCCGGATGCCCGACCCGTCGGGGGGCCGCCGGAACGGATGCCGCGATCAGTTCAGCCAGTTCGGTAGTGGTCTGAATGGGTTTGGCTGCCCGTTCCCGGATGATATTTTCCGCGATCCTGCGGGAAAATTTTTCTTCTCCGTAACGGTAAAAAATATCAGCAAGTTGTTCTGCCGGCAATTCATTCACAAGATCGGCAGCGGTCGGTCCTTCCATGCTCATACGCATATCCAGCGGTGCGTCTTTGTGATAAGAAAAACCGCGGTCACCGTTATCCAACTGATAGGAAGAAACCCCAAGGTCCAGCAACACCCCGTCAACCGACGGAATTCCCAGTTCTTTCAGAACCTTGTCCATTTCCTTGAAATTACTTTGAATGACCGTTGCAGGCAAGCCGTGCAGACGTTCTTTTGCGATTTTGACCGCCTCGGGATCACGATCCAGAGCGATCAGCCGTCCGGTAGTCAGTTGACGCGCGATTTCGGAAGAATGACCGGCGCCGCCGACTGTGCCGTCTACATAGATACCGTCCGGTTTGATTTGTAAAGAGTCAACGGTTTCGTGAAACAAAACCGGAATATGTTTAAATTCCATATCAGAAATTCAGATCTTCCAGCAAGGAAGCAATCGATTCCGGGGAAATCTTTGCTTTGGTCTCGTCCCAAAGGTCGGCATCCCACAGTTCCAGGTTGGTGTCCACACCGGCAAAATGCACGTTGGTATCCAGCGAAGCGTATTCACGCAAAACCGCCGGCACCAATATTCTGCCCTGACTGTCCAATTCCACGTTGAAAGCGTTGCCGAAGATCGTACGCTTGACGTCCGCCGATTTGGAAAGCGGAAGCTGACCGATTTTTTCAACCAGTTTACCCCACTCGTCGTTGGAGTAAATCGAAAGACAGCGACCTTGCAGACTTGGACAGATCATAAAGTTTTCGCCCAATATATCACGAAGTTTCGAGGGTATGCTGACACGCCCTTTTTTATCCAACGTATGATCATAACTGCCGTACAACATATCCTCTCACCTCTTTTTATCCCACTTTACTACACCTGCATGGGATTTTAACACATTTTGTACCACTTGTTTAGATTATAATACCACATTTGTGAAAAATCAAGTGTTTTTTCTGTTTTTTGCAATTTTTTTGCAAAAATGCATAAAAAACGGCCCTGCACTCCCACTTTCTGGAGTACAGAGCCGTTTTTCATTATAAAATGTTTTATTTCATGAATTCATACATTGCGCGGTAGCACATATATACATCTAATTTAGTCGTGGTTTCAAACGGTGCGTGCATCGAAAGAACCGGCACGCCGAGGTCAATGACATCCACGCCCAGATTGGCAATATACATCGCGACCGTACCGCCGCCGCCTTCATCCACCTTACCCAGTTCGCTGGTCTGCCAGATAATGCTTTCACGATCCATCATTGCACGGATCTGCGCGGTATATTCGGCGGAAGCGTCCGACGTGCTTGCCTTACCGCGGGCGCCCGTGTATTTAGTCAGCACCACACCGTAATTCAGCAATGAAGCATTCCGACGTTCAAACGGTGATTGGAATGTGGGATCCATCGCAGCGTTCACATCGGCGGAAAGGCACCTGGAATGACGCAAAGCAACCGTACCATCGCCGCCCTGCGTCTTTGCAAGGTCTTCAATGACGAAACGCAGGAAATCCGATTCCAGACCGGTATTGCCGCAGGAACCGATTTCTTCTTTATCGGTCAGAATGGCGACCGCGGTGCGATCGGGTATTTCAACATTCAGAATCGCGGTCAACGCCGGATAAGCGCACACACGGTCATCCTGACCGTATGCGCCGATCATGGAACGGTCCAGACCGATATCACAGGCACCGAACGCCGGAACCAGTTCCAGTTCCGCCGAAAGGAAATCCTCTTCCACAATGTCGTATTTTTCATTCAACAATTTCAGAATATTCAGTTTCACCAATTCACTGCCGGCATCATCTTTAAACGGATGACTGCCGATCAGAACGTTCAGTTCTTCCCCTTTGATCCCGTCGGACAGCGTCCGTTTAGACTGTTCCGCCGCGAGATGCGGCAAAAGATCATTGATGACAAATTTCGGCTCGTCCGCCTGTTCCCCGACCGAAACCTCAACGACCGTTCCGTCCTTTTTGGCGAACACGCCGTGCAGCGCCAACGGAATTGTCGGCCACTGATATTTTCTGATCCCGCCATAATAATGTGTCTTGAACAACGCCAGTTCCAATTCCTCATACAGCGGATTGGGTTTCAGATCCAGACGGGGCGAATCAATATGTGCCGCCGTGATATTGACACCGTTTTCCACGGGTTCTTTTCCGAACACGATAAAAGCGACCGTCTTGCCGCGGTTATTGACATAAACACGGTCGCCCGCCTGATACGCTTTCCCGCGTTCAAACGGAACGAATCCGCTTTCTTCCGCCATGCAAACAGCGGTTTTCACTGCTTCCCGTTCGGTTTTAGCATTATCCAAAAAACTTTTATAACCTTCGCAATAATCGTTTGCCGCTTGCAAAGTTGCCTCATCCGCGACTAATCTTCCGTTTTTACGCTGATTAAAAAGTTTTTCTTTCAGCTGTGCGCTTGCGCTTTTTTCTTCTGCCATTTCAGTTCCCTCCGAAAATTGTTTTCAACAGACCGGCCGCCTCAAATTCAAACGCGATCGGCCCGTCATTGTTATATAAAATATGGTCTGCCCGTTCTATATAATACGCATTTGGCTTCCCGGCATTCATGCGAAGTTTTGCTTCTTCGGTCGAAATGCCGTCCCGTTCGGTGATTCTCGCCAGTCGTTTACGTTCATCCGCCAAAACCGCAACGGTTTGATCACACAACGCGTCCAGTCCGCTTTCAAAAAGCGTCGGCGCATCCAAAAGTACCCTTTCGGCGTTTAATTCCCGTTTGACCAAAGTCGCGATATGCGGCAGCAATGTCTGATTCAACAGTTCGGTTTTTTGCGGTGTGGAAAAAGCTTCCGCCGCCAAAGCTTTTCGGTCCAGTGTTCCGTCGGCTTTCACGATTTTCGGTCCGAACGCTTTTTGTAGTGCCGCAAATCCATCCGTACCGGGAAGCACGGCTTCGCGCGCCAACAGATCACAATCCACGACCTTAACACCGAATTTCCGCGCAACAACAGCCATACTGCTTTTCCCCGCGCCGGTAGGACCGGTCAATCCAATCAATATACTCATAACTTTATCACCCGAAATGCCGCCGAACGAATCAGGCGGTTATAAACAGCAAGTCCGACACCGGATTTTGACGGTGCGTGAACATAAACCTTTTCAACACCCAAAGCATCGACACGCCGCAAAACCTGAAAGACCTCCCGCGCCAATGTCGCTTCATCATTTCCGCTGCCGTAGCATAACGCCGGAACGGTCAGCAATTCCTCTTCTTCCGAAAAGCAAACGGCAGCACAATTCTGCCGGGCGTTTACAAAACGGGCAAAATCATCCGCAGTACTTTCCACCAAAAAAGTTTCAGTCATCGGTGCGTAATGCTTATATTTCATGCCCGGAGACGCCACACGTGCGTTTCCCTCCGGTTGTGCCAAAACAGCCGCGTCAATTACGATATCCGGCAGTATTTCACGCAGTTGTTCTACCGTTACCGCGCCCGGTCGCAGTAACCGCGGCGGATCGGTCGCAAGGGTAATAACGGTGGATTCGACCCCGACGATGCAATCACCTGCCATCAATACCGCGTCAATTTTTCCGTCCAGATCGTCCAGCACGTGTTTTGCCGAAGTCGGACTCGGTTTTCCCGAAGTATTCGCCGACGGTGCCGCTAACGGACCGGCCGCCCGGATCAGATCCCGTGCGATAGGATCGGACGGCATACGAACTGCTACGGTATCCAATCCCGCACAGACACGGTCCGCGACCCACTTACCGCGTTTTAGGATCATGGTAAACGGACCCGGCCAGAACCGGCGAGCCGCTTCCAACGCGATTTCCGGTACAGACTCCGCCACGGTATCCAGCATTTCCAAATCAGAAATGTGGACGATCAGCGGATTGTCCTGCGGTCGTCCCTTTGCGGAAAAGACCTTTTCAATTGCTGTGTTATCATCGGCAACAGCCGCGAGGCCGTACACCGTTTCGGTCGGCATTCCGACAATGCCGCCGTTTTTCAGCAACTGTGCCGCTCGGGCAATGCTTTTCTCATATTCAGCGGGCGCAACGCCCAACCGTTCGGTTTTCATCTGTGAAAAACTTCCTTTTACCGGTTTTCCTGTTGTTTCAACGCTTCGGTGCGATAGTAAGCGATCAGCGCATCGATCACTTCATTCAATTCACCGTCGACGATGGATTCCAGTTTATATAAAGTCAGTCCGATCCGATGATCGGTAAGTCTTCCCTGCGGATAATTATAGGTACGGATACGCTCGCTTCGGTCTCCCGTCCCGACCTGAGAACGCCGGTCGCTGGCGATCGCGTCATCATGTTCCCGCTTGGCAATATCGTACAGTCTTGCCCGCAGGACACGAAGCGCCTTGTCTTTATTCTTATATTGACTGCGTTCGTCCTGACATTCCACCACCAGACCGGACGGCAAATGCGTCACCCGAATGGCGGAAGAGGTTTTATTGATATGCTGACCGCCCGCGCCCGATGAACGGAACGTGTCGATCTTCAAATCGGCCGTATTGATATCCACGTCGACCTCATCGGCTTCGGGCATGACCGCCACCGTTGCCGTCGAGGTATGGATACGTCCCTGTGTTTCGGTATCGGGAACACGTTGTACGCGATGTACGCCGCTTTCATATTTCAAGCGGGAGTACGCGCCGGTCCCCTCAATAACAAACCCGATTTCCTTGATACCGCCCAGTTCGGTTTCGTTAAGATTGGTCACATCAATCTGCCAGTGATTGGATTCCGCATACATTGAGTACATCCGAAACAGTACCGCCGCAAACAGCGCCGCTTCTTCCCCGCCGGCACCGGCACGGATTTCCACAATGACGTTTTTATCATCATTCGGATCTTTGGGCAAAAGCAGGATTTTCAGTTGTTCCGTCAACTGTCCGACAGCGGTTTTCGATTCCTTCAATTCCTCTTCGGCCAGTTCCTTGAACTCTTTATCCGCCGTCATGTCATCCAGAATGGATAATGCGTCCTGCTCGTTGGAAACCGCCGTCAAATAAGCGCGGTACGTTTCCACGATCGGTGTAATATCGCTGTACTCTTTCATTAGCTTGCGGAAACGTTCATTATCAGCCACGACTTCCGGTCGGGTCAGTTCCGCTCCGATTTGCTCATACCGGCTGACGACCGCATCTAAATTTTCAAACATTTACGGTTCGTCCTCCCGCAGAATCTTTTTGACGTTCTTTTCGGCTTTTACGCGGGGAAGCATTACTTCGTGTCCGCATCCGTCGCACCGAAGCTTGAAATCGGCACCGATACGCAACACCGAAAAAACGGAATTCCCGCACGGATGCGCTTTTTTCATCTGCAATTTGTCGCCCACGCGGATATCCATTTATCTGCCTCCCATAATAATATCTGTAATATTATACACCTATTTACCGATAAAAGCAATATTTTCATAAAAATACCCGCACATCCCGTGCGGGTCAAAGAACACTCAACGTTTCTTTTTGCGTGGCACTGTCAGGCGGTAACTGTCCGCGATCAGACGAACGATCTCGTCATCCGGCACCGTACCGTCCAGAATAACGCTGATCCAATGCGTCTTGTTCATGTGATACGCCGGAATGACCGACGGAAAAATCTGACGCCAGAATTCCGCCGCCTGCGGTTCCGCCTTCAAATTGACCATCATCTGACCGCCGTGTTCAAATATCAGCGCAAATGTTTTTTGATTTTCGCGATGACGCATCAACGTCCAGTTTTCATCGTGAAACGGATAATCCTCATACACAAAAGGCATATCCGCACACACTTTGATAATTTCTTCCCTGCTTTTCATTTTTTCAGTTTTGCCGTTTTTTCATAAGCCGCCGTCACAGCGCTTGCCGCCGCGGAACGGAATTTTGCCTTTTCCAGTGCCAGCACGCCCGCAATGGTAGTACCGCCCGGAGAACAAACTTCATCTTTCAGTTTTTCGGGGTGTTTTTCACTTTGTTTCAACATTGCCGCACTGCCGTAAATCATCTGTGCCGCATACCGCTCCGCTTTTTCACGCGGAACACCGCACGCAACCGCGCCGTCCGCCAGCGACTGGGCAAACATATAGACGTATGCCGGGCCGCATCCGGATAAAGCGGCGGCGGCGTCAAACAGTTTTTCATCCAGACGGTCGACCAGTCCCGCTTTGCACATCAGCGACAAAAATTCAGTTTCATCCTGTGCTGTCACAGCCGTACCGCAACAGTAAAGGATCATCCCCTCGCCAACCGCGGCAGGAGTATTCGGCATAATACGTATACAACGGTCACAGCCGACCGCGCCGCTGATCTCTGCCAGAGAAACACCGGCCGCCATCGTCACGATCACCGTATCGTCATGAATGATATCTTTCAGTTTTTGTGCCACTTTCAGGATCACATTCGGTTTGACCGCCAGGAAAACAAAGCGTGTATCAGCCGCCAGTTTTTCCAAATCAACGACTTCCGCACACGGCAATTTCTCTTTCAGCATTTCGGCTTTTTTAACATTGGTATCGCAAAGCGCAATCTGCTCCGAACTGCCGTATACGGCGGTCGCCAGCGCGCCGCCCATATTTCCCGTACCGATAAATCCCGCACTGTATTTCATATTCTTCCCTCGTTATCTGATATTTCCGTTTCCGCGGATCACATATTTATATGTTGTCAGTTCCTTTAATCCCATCGGGCCGCGTGCGTGCAGTTTTTGGGTGGAAATGCCCATTTCACAGCCCAGTCCGAATTCTCCGCCGTCAGTAAAGCGGGTCGAAGCGTTCACATAGACCGCAGCACTGTCCACGGAACGGCAGAACATTTCCGCCGCCGACGCATCTTCGGTGACGATTGCCTCGCTGTGATGCGTAGAATGCGCGTCGATATGGCGCACCGCGCCGTCAACACCGTCTACCGCGGCAACCGCTAAAATATAATCCAGGAATTCGGTATCGAAATCATCGGCAGATGCCTTTACGGCGTTTTCCGCCACAGATGCGCAAAATTCATCCATTCGCAGTTCAACACTGCCGGACAGCCGTTTTTCAAGCAAAGGAACGAATTCAGCGGCGACCGCGCGGTCGATCAGGCAAACCTCCGCCGCGTTACAGACAGACGGGCGACTGGTTTTGGCATTTTCAACGATATTCAACGCTTTATCGAAATCAGCGTTTTTATCCACATAGATATGACAGATGCCGGTCCCGGTTTCCACGCACGGAACTGTCGCGTTTTTGACGCAGGCATCGATCAGCCCTTTTCCGCCGCGCGGGATCAGCAAATCGATATAACCGTTCCCTTTCATCAACTCGTTCGCGCTTTCCCGGCTGATATCCTCGACCAGCATTACGGCGTTTTCCGGCAGTCCGGCTTTTCGCAATCCCTGCCGCAGCGCGTCGGTAATGGCAAGCGCGCTGTTATGCGCTTCTTTCCCGCAACGCAAAATGCAGGCATTACCGCTTTTGATTGCCAGCGCCGCCGCATCCGACGTAACGTTCGGACGACTTTCGTAGATAATGGCGACGACGCCCAACGGCACCGAAATTTTCTGTATCTGTAAGCCGTCGGGTCTGGTGTGCGATTCCAACACCTGCCCGGTCGGATCCTGCAACTTCGCAACGTCACGGATCCCATCCGCCATGCCGTCGATACGTTCCGCCGTCAGACGCAGACGGTCTTTCATAACTTCCGAAATCCCGCTTGCCGCGGCGATATCCTTTTCATTTTCCGAAAGGATCGTTTCCGCATGGCTTTGCAGGCATTCCGCCATATAGATCAGCGCACGGTCCTTATCTTCTGCGGAAAAGCGGATCATTTCCCTGGAAGCCGCCTTTGCGCATGCCATAATTTCCTTTGTTGTCATTGCTTTTTTCCTCCGGCAAAGCGGGTGCCGACTGATTTCCCCTCAATAATATCATAAAGGATCTGCGGATCTTTTCCGTTGGCAATGATCATATCGCAGCCGGACGACGTGGCAATTTTCGCGGCTTCCAGTTTGGTCACCATTCCGCCTGTGCCGACCGCTGTGCCGCTGCCGCCTGCCAGTGTTTCGATTTCCGGTGTGATTTTTTCAATCACCGGGATCAGCGTCGCACTGCTGTCCTTATGCGGATCAGCGGTAAATAATCCGTCGATGTCCGAAAGCAGAACCAGCATATCCGCGTGAACACTTTGCGCGACGATGGCCGCCAGTGTATCATTATCCCCGATGATCAGTTCCTTGACCGCCACCGTATCGTTTTCGTTAATGATCGGGACAACGCCCATTTTCAGCAGGCATTCGACCGTGCCGGTGAAATTATTATGCTGTTCTTCATCTTTCAGGTTTCCCGCAGTCAGCAGAATCTGCGCCACGGTATGATTATATTCGCCGAACAGACGGTCATAGGTATACATCAGTTCACATTGACCGACGGCGGCGACCGCCTGTTTTAAGGAAAGTCCATCCGGGCGTTTTCCCAAAGAAAGTTTGCCCATACCCATGCCGACCGCGCCGGAAGAAACAACGATCACTTCATATCCGGCGTTTTTGATATCGCTGAGAACTTTGCAAAAACTTTCGATATGACGGATATTCAAATGTCCTGTTGAATATGCCAATGTCGATGTGCCGATTTTGACTACCAATCTCATAATCTGACTCCAAAATTCAATATAAGTATATTTGTATTATAAATTATCAACAAAATGCAGTCAAGCATAATTTTCCATTTATAACCGTTCTGTTCCCCGTTTCCGACCGTATGATCACGTTCAAAATCAAAAAAGTGTAAAACAACTGTCATAAATGATTGAAAAATGGCGAAAATTGTGATAAACTAATGAACAGAAATATTGAGGACAGGTAGGTTTACTTATATGCTTCATCTGCAACATTACAGCGGCCATATCCGCAACTGGAAAGCACTTTGCGAAGAATTGAAACTGGACGGAACTCTGCCGCGGGAAGCACGCGAAGAGTCCATTATTCTTGCGGCCTATGAAAAATGGGGCGGCGAAATGGGTCTGCACATTCACGGAATGTTTTCCTTTGCGATTTTCGATGACCGAAACGACCGTTTATTCCTCTTACGTGACCCGTTCGGCACCAAGCCGTTTTATTATTACGAAACCGATGACGGCAAACTTTTATACGCCGGTTCGATTCGTGAAATCATGGCGCAGGACGGATTCAAAAAAGAACTGAATCAGAAAATGCTTCAAATATATCTTTCCATGACCTATACCGCAGGTGAAGAAACGTTCTTTACCGGTCTGAAAAAGCTTTTACCGGGCAGATATCTTTTGCGTGAAAACGGCAAAAACGTGATCACCCGTTACTGGAAACCGGAGTTTTCCCCCAACCATGACAAAAGTCTTACCGAATGGGCAGATGAGATTCATGAAACGTTACGGAAAATCATGACCGAAGTCAAAGAGGACGGTGAATACGTTGAAAGTTTCCTTTCGGGCGGTGTCGATTCCTCCTACGTTTTAGCCATGTCGGATGCCGCGGCGTGTGATTCCTGCGGATACGATGACAGCCGGCTGGACGAATCGGGTCTTGCCCGTGAGACCGCCGATATTCTCGGACGAAAATTCAACCGCTGCCTGATCACGCCCGAATCCTATTTCGATGCTGTCCCCTACGTCATGTATAATATGGAACAACCGCTGGGAGATGCTTCCGCGATAGCGTTTGCGCTTGGATGCAAGGCGACTGCCAAAGGCACAAAGATCTGTTATTCCGGAGAAGGCGCCGATGAGTTTTTCGGCGGATATAATGCTTACCGCAATGCCGAACGGTACGGTGACGATCTGAAAACCTTTTACGTCGGAAACACTAATATTATGAAAGAGGATGAGAAAAAGCGCATTCTCAAAAAATATTATAATGATTTTCTGCCGATCGATCTGGTACAGGATATCTACAAAGAAAACGAAAATCTCGATCCCCTGTCCAAAATGACCGATATTGATATTCAGGTCTGGTTGGAGGGTGACATTTATCTGAACGTGGATAAAATGAGCCGCGCCGCCGGACTGGAAGTGCGTATGCCCTTGACCGACCGCCGGATTTTTGAAATCGCGGCACAGATCCCGCCGGAATTCAAAGTGACCGAAGGACAAAACAAGGTCGCGTTACGAACCGCCGCGGCAAAAGTTCTGCCGGAAGAAATCGCTTTCCGCAAAAAGCTCGGATTTGTCGTTCCGATCCGTATGTGGATGGCGGATGAACGGTATAACGCCGACGTCCGCGCCAAATTCAGCAGTGCCGTTGCCGAAAAGTTTTTCAATTTGAATGAGATCAACGCAATTTTCGACGATTATATCGGCGGAAATTCGGACAACTGGCGAAAAGTCTGGACGATATATACTTTCTTGGTATGGTATGAGCAATATTTTGTAAAACGCTGACCGCCCGGTCAGGAGTTTTCGAATGGAATATTACAAAAGCATTTAGGAGGCAAATAATATGAACGGCAATTTCAATGCAAAGGAAAAGTTCAAAACAAATCCGGCACCAAGAGCACTCTGTTTATCGTTAGTATTCTTTATGCTTCTTTCTGTTTTTGCCGGCTGCAAAAACAAAGATTTTCCATCCAGAAGCAAAAACGGCATTGCCGGTTATGAGGATACTGTTATCGGGGATTTTCAATCCTTTAAGGATGACGGCCCTCTTGAAAAGACCGAAACGTTGACTTTCGGCGTGCCGGACAACGTCAAAGCGGAAGATTACTATGAGCTGATGGGAATGTATATCGGGGACGATTATGTGTATTATTATCCCCTGGATATGGATGCCCTTTATAACAATAAAAAAGCCGCTTTTGAAATCTCACACCACAGCATTTACGCGCTGGCTCACCCGGACAAGTCCGTATTGATCGATGAATGGACGAAACGCGCCGCCGCCAATATCGTCACAAAAGACGATGCGGACGGCAAAATGAATATCGGAATTCGTGAGCTTGTGAACGAGACACTCGACGAGCTCGGTGTTGACAGCAATTCCTTTGGCGGTGAGGTTTACCGCTATATCATCAGTCATGATTCCAAGGGTGAATTGCTGACTGCCGCCGTTGACGGCGATTACGATACCTTAAAAACGAAATATGCCGGCATGGTAGCGGACGGCCTTGTAAATCTCTGCTTCGGTGTGGAAGGCGCGGACGATGTGATCGACGTTGTTACGTCGGTTTCGGATTCCGAAGATATTGCCCAGGGTGCCAAAAAACTCTGTGAAGAAATCGAAAAGAAAGTATTTCCGGCTATTGATGTGACCGAAAAATTCGCAAAATTCGTGGATAAGTCCTTCGATATCTGGGCGAACAGCACAATGGACGAAACATATCGGTACGTTTTCAAAAAGTATGCCGATGATAACGGCAATATTTCGGACGACGATTGGGCGACCGTCTATTCCACTATTCACGGTGCCTGGGCAAGATACAAAACCAAAGGGATCGACGAAGAAGAACTGAAACAGCAATTCTCGGAACGTGCAAGAAACGAAGCAAAAATCGCCGAAAAAGAAAAAGAACTGAAAAAGCTTGTTAAGAAATGGGACGACGACGGACTTTTGAATCCCTATCTTTTCAATTATTCCCGCAACTGGTCGGTCGCGGACAGACTCAAATCCCTTTATAACACCCGTGAAACCATTAAAAAAATGTTTACCAAAGACGGCAAACTGCAAATGGGTGCCTATCAAGGTAAAATGACCGAAGAAGAGTTTATAGAGGAACTTGTCTATAAGTGGACATTTTTCGGAACAAAGGACAGAGCCAAGTTCTATCAATGGCTGGAAGATGAAAAAATTGTGAAAAAACCGGTCCCGAAGAGCAAAGCGTATGCGTGGGTAAGAGTTGCCACAGAGATCGAAAAAAAGGACAACGAAAAATCGGATGTATACAAAACGACCCGCAAGGCCTCGGAAACCACACATACCGTGACCTGCGAATATATCTGGAAAGACGGTCCTTATGAAAAAGCGGTATTCACAGCAACCTGTGAAGCACCACCGGAAATCATTTATGCCGACAAGGAATTCCAACTGCGTGAAACACTCACGGTAACTGGCAAGAACACGACTCATTTCTTTGACGCATCCTGCTGGTATAAAACCGAAAGTCCCGACGTCCATTTCGGAGGCACAACCGGAAGACCGAAATTTGAAAATGCAAAAGGGATAGGTTCTCTCTCCGTAGGCAGTCATAAAGAGGATGCAAAAAGCGGAGATATAACGGTCACAGGCAAACTCGGCGCCGGCAGCGAGGGCGAAAAAACCGGCATCTTTTTCTGCGGATGCGATGCCGATACCCGTTGGATTTATGAATGGAAAAAGATAAGCTGAACGGAGGGCACTGCGATGATTGGTATCGGAATTGTCATAGACGTTATCGGACTGCTTTTTATCATTGCATACGCCATCAGCAGGGCAAGATGCAAAACAAGGATCGAAGCGACCGTAAGCCGGCTTGCGACAAAGTCGATGAAACTCCGCGGGAGGACGATAACCGACACGACCCCCGTTTTTGCCTATACGGTAAACGGCGAGAAATATACCTATAAAGCGGAAATGTCAACGACAAACCGCAAGCGTTTTACCGTCGGTCAGAAAGAGTTTGTTTTCATCAATGAAAAGCACCCGAATGAAGCACGATACGGAAGTAATTTTGGATTTTTGCTATGTGGGATCATTTGCTTTTTGATCGGCGCAACATTCATAGTATTGTCTTTCCTATGATCAGCCGTAAAAAGCAAAAGTCTGTTACGATTCATAATTATTACAAGTATTATTAAATCCGGCTTTGTTGAACCGAATAAGCGCAAAAAGAGCTGTCTGATTTTTGACAATCAGACAGCTCTTTTTTAAGGGCTTTCGGCGTTTTTAACTTTATTCCCACTCTATGGTTGCGTTAGGTTTCAGCGAAATGTCATAGAGTACACGGCTGACGCCCTTGACCTCAGCAATGATACGGTCACGGATCTTGAACAGAACGTCATACGGGATCGGCTCCACCGTGGCAGACATGGCATCCACACTATTGACAGCACGGATGATGACCGGCCAGTAGTCGGTGCGTTTGCCGTCGCACACACCGGTAGAGGTGATATCCGGAACGACGGTGAAATATTGCCAGACCTTTTTGGAAAGGCCGCAGATTTCAAACTCTTCACGCAAAATAGCGTCCGATTCACGAACAGCGGTCAGACGGTCACGGGTAATGGCGCCGATACAGCGAACACCCAGTCCCGGACCCGGGAACGGCTGACGATCCACCATGTTTTCGGGCAGACCCAGCGCACGACCGACCATGCGGACTTCATCCTTGAACAACAGTTTGACCGGCTCGACCAGTTCAAATTTCAGGTCTTCCGGCAGACCGCCGTCATTGTGGTGCGATTTGATGCCGCCCTTACTTTCGAGGATATCCGGATAAATCGTTCCCTGCGCGAGGAAAGAAATATCATCCAGTTTACGGGCTTCTTCTTCAAAAACGCGAATAAACTCCGCGCCGATGATCTTACGTTTCTTTTCGGGATCATCGACACCGGCTAATTTATCGAGGAATCGGTCGGTCGCGTCCACATAAACGAGGTTTGCCTGCATTTGATCGCGGAAAACGGAAATGACCTGTTCGGGTTCTCCCTTGCGGAGCAAACCGTGGTTGACGTGAACGCAGGTCAACTGTTTTCCGACGGCTTTGATCAACAGTGCCGCGACGACAGAACTGTCAACACCGCCCGACAGCGCGAGCAAAACTTTCTTATCGCCGATCTGTGCACGCAAAGCGGCAACCTGCTCGTCGATAAACGCGTTTGCCAATTCCGGCGTGGTAATACGCGCCATGGTTTCGGGTCTTACATTTGTGTTCATAAAAATTCCTCCATTTATAGAATAAAGTATTGATTACAGATATTTTTTGACGATGTTTTTCATATTATCCCATTCGTTTTCCATTTCGGAAACCAGTTTGAACTGGGTACGGCACCGATCCAGATTATGTTCGGGATACGCCGTGCGGAAATAGGTATCTCCAGAAAGATAATCGGTCAAAAACCGCATTCCGCATTCGATCGTCATCATTTTAGAACCTTCGGGCAAAAGCATGATCTCAGCATCGGTGAGACCGCCGCCGCAGCCCTCTAAAAATCCGTTTGCATAAGCGTCAAACAGTTCCAGACTGAAATGCACCTTGTCCAGATCTTTTTCGTCTTCTGCCGCGGTGCTGGCACCGAAACGAATGGAATCCCCGAAATCGTTGACCGAAAAGCCCGGCATGATAGTATCCAGATCAATAACACAAAGTGCTTTCCGGCTATCGGCATCCAACAGAACGTTATTGGACTTTGTATCATTATGGGTGACACGAAGCGGTAAATCACCTTTTTCATAAGCGTCAAACAGCGTGGTGTAAAAATCAACACGGTCCTTTACGAACTGAATTTCTTTTTGCACCCCTGCCGCCCGGTTGCAACTATCGTTTTCAACCGCATTCAAAAATGCTTCATACCGTTTCGGCGTATTGTGGAAATCCGGAATCGTTTCAAACAGTTGTTCCGCCGGGAACGTACTTAAATCCCGCTGGAACCGGCCAAACGCGATCGCGCATTGACGGAAATCTTCCGTACTTTCCGGTGCGTCAAGACACAGTGAATTTTCAACAAACGAATACGCACGCCAATAATGATCGCCATCATCATGATACAGATAGTTCCCGTCAGTCGTCGGGATCAAGGTCATGACCGAGCGGGAGTCACCGCTTTTCCGGCGTAAGAATTCGGTCACCCGCGCAATATTGCTGATTACTTCGTCCGGATGTTTGAAAGCGTTCTGATTGATTGCCTGCAATATGAAGCGCTGATTCTCAAATGTTACACAAAAAGTCGAATTGATATGTCCGTTTCCGTACGGACGGCACTCAATGAAATTTTGCGGCATATCAAAATGGGAAATTGCTTTTTTCGCATAATCAATAATTTCCATGTCAAACAACCTCCTGCCCGGATGACGATTTCGTGCATCCGAGTTTCAAAAATTCATAACGATCCTGATACAGCGGACTAACGCCGTTATTCCAGGAATCCGGCAATTCAAAAGTAAAGGGTCCCACAAATTCGCGTGCCTGCGTACCGTTGTAATGATGCGGTCCGAGCAAATTGCGGTTACTGATTACAAATTCGATTTCCAGGTCATTCTCACCGATCACGGCATAATCGCTGATATCGATTTTATTACCGAACAGTATTTCGCCGACCGGTTTTCCGTTGACCTTTACACCGACCACCAACTGCGTACCGTTAAAGCGCAATACCGTATCGGCAGATGAAAGCCAAATCGTTTCGGAGATTTTCATAACCCCATTAAAGAACGGCATACCGTCATAAACCGGTTCGGTAATTTCGGTAGGAACAGCACCGATATAAAAATCATTACCAAACGTATACCGGGGATCGTCCGGATCGTCCCGGAAGCTGGTGTCACTGTAAACGCCAAACTGACCGGAAACGTAGATCGATTCCAGTTCGCTGTCGTAAACGAGGCAGTTTTTCAGACTTTCCGTAACATTTTCACCGAACAGAGCGTAATACACGTCTTCCCCTTGGTGCCAGTTTTTCCGAACGGTATAAGTATTGATGCCTTTTTGGACCAAAGCAGTGATATCCGCCGTCAACAGTTCCTTTTCCACCGGGCTGTGACCCGTAAAGGAGAACGGCTTTCCGTTCAGCCAATAAGCGTCGGCATGATCGTTTTCCGCTTTCAACGTAATGACAGACGGAATTTCCCGAACTTCAAACGAATAGCGAAACCAGATCGGTCCCTCATATCTGTCCTGCAACAGTTTCTGGAACAGGCCGATACACGGCATGGATTTCGAATAATGCTCGCCGTCCGTCGAATAACAAACACGATCAACCGTCAGACTGTTTTCTTCAAAAGTGACGGAAGAATGATTCAAACCAAAATCAACGACGGTCTTTTCGGACAATTCATCGAAATTTCCGGTGTCCGGGAACAGCAGAGCCGATTCCGCCGGTTCCAGTGCGACCGTCAACGGAACACGCCGGGTAGAATAATCATTCAGATCAAACCGAACAAAAGACTTGATCTCCGGGCCGAGATCGTAGGTCTGCGAATAACTCTTGTCCGCGGAGGCGTTCATTACAAACAGGAAATCCTGCCCGTCCAGAATGCGATAGGTCGAATACAGTTCAGTACCCGGATTCAGTGCGCGGCACGGCTGTACCGCCCGGATCTCATCCAGCGTACAATTTGACGAAAGATAGTCGTAACCGAACAGTTCCGATTCCAGATAAGTCGGTTTCTCACCCAAAATCAACACTTTGCCGCCGTTTTCAACATACGATTTCAAAAG
>JAZRWX010000182.1:0-3665 GCA_045599905.1 Acutalibacteraceae bacterium | reverse complement strand
GGTCTGTTCCAAACCGGAGAACATCATACGCATGACCCAGAACGGAATGATATCGTAACCGGAGACCAGCGTATTGGTCGGATAATAGTGCTTGAAATCCTCGGTTTCTTCGGGCCAGCCCAACGTTGAGAACGGCCACAGCGCCGAAGAGAACCAGGTATCCAGCGTGTCGGGATCCTGCGTGATGTTTTTACTGCCGCAGTGCGCGCAGACCTGCGCGTCTTCACGGGAAACGGTGATCTCGCCGCAATCGGCGCAGTACCACGCCGGAATACGGTGACCCCACCACAACTGACGGGAAATACACCAGTCGCGAATATTTTCCAGCCAGTGGAAATAGATCTTGTCGAAACGCTGGGGCACGAACTTGGTTTTACCCTCTTTTACCGCGTCGATCGCCGGACCGGCCAACGGTTTCATGGAAACGAACCACTGTTTGGAAACACGGGGTTCGACGGTGGTGCCACAGCGGTAGCAGGTACCGACGTTATGGGAATATTCTTCGATCTTGACCAGCGCGCCCTCGGCTTCAAGGTCTTCCACAATGGCTTTACGGGCTTCGTAACGGTCCATACCGGCATATTTCGGATAATCTTCCACGATCTTCGCGTCATCGGTCAGCACGTTGATGACTTCCAGATCGTGACGCAGACCCACTTCAAAGTCGTTGGGGTCGTGTGCCGGGGTGATCTTCACGACACCGGTACCGAAGTCCATTTCAACGTAGTCGTCCGCCACGACGGGGATCTCACGGTGGACGATCGGCAGGATCAGCGTTTTGCCGACAACGTCTTTATACCGTTCATCGTTCGGGTTGACCGCAACGGCGGTATCGCCCAGCAGCGTTTCGGGACGGGTGGTCGCCAGTTCCAGATAACCGCTGCCGTCCTTGAACGGATAGCGCAGATGCCAGAAATGACCGTGCTGTTCTTCGTATTCCACCTCGGCGTCCGAAATGGAGGTCAGGCAGTGCGGGCACCAGTTGATGATGCGCTCGCCGCGATAGATCAGTCCCTTTTCATACAGGTTGACAAACACTTCACGGACGGCTTTATTACAACCGTCGTCCAGTGTGAAGCGTTCACGTTCCCAGTCGCAGGAAGAACCGAGTTTTTTGAGTTGTTCCAGAATTCTGCCGCCGTATTTGGCTTTCCAGTCCCAGGCGCGTTCCAAAAAACCTTCTCTTCCGATATCGTCTTTGGTAATGCCCTCTTTCCGCATGGCCTCGACGATCTTCGCCTCGGTCGCGATCGACGCGTGGTCGGTACCGGGCAGCCAAAGGGTATCGTACCCCTGCATCCGCTTGAAACGGATGAGGATGTCCTGCAAAGTTTCATCCAGCGCGTGACCCATGTGCAGTTGTCCCGTAATGTTCGGGGGCGGGATCACGATGGTAAAGGTTTTCTTTTCGGGATCGCACTTGGCGTGGAAATAGTTTCCGTCCAGCCACATCTGATAAATGCGGTCCTCCACCTCTTTCGGGTCATATTGTTTCGCAAGTTCTCGGTTCATATATTTCACCTGATTTTGTAAATTTTTCCGATAATAAAATTATAATAACAACAGACAATAGAATTGTCAACCCATATTTAAGCGTTTGCATACGGATTGACAGCCGTCCACCCGACCGTGGGCGGCTTTCTTTTTACAGTTTCAGTTTGGTCTGCACCGCCGTATCGCCCGGTTTCAGCGCACCGGCCGCCGGCAGATTTTTGGTGCGGTAGCGATGCTCGTTTTCAAGCTGTCCCTTTTCATACGGTGTGACCGATGCCAGCAAATGACCCTTTTTCTGGGTCATGACCGCGATACCGCCGTTATCCTTGGTCGTTTTGGCGGGGATCGATCCGGTATTGACGATCAGCATCCGGTTATTGGAAGAAGCCAGCAGCAGATCGATATCTTCCCCGACGAACAGAATACTGCGCAGGGGGAACTTTTCGCAGTAGGCGTTGATCAGTTTTTTGCGGTTGGTCTTGGTACTGTATGCCGAAAGCGGAACTTTGGCGATCCTGCCGTTCTGGAAGAAGAACAGAACATAACCTTTATAATCCTTAGTGGCGATCATGTAAACGCTGTTTTCGCCCTCGTCATAATCCAGTTCGGAAGCGATGAAGTTGCCCAGTACGCTGGCCTTGCCGTCGGCAAAGTCGGTCATTTTCGCCTTATACACCTGGCAGCGGTCGGTAAAGAACAGCAGATCGGCGGCGTTGGTGGTCTCGAACTGCTGGCAGACCTCGTCGCCTTCTTTCAGTTTCTGTTCACCGCTCATGCGCAGCGACTGCGGCGAGATCTTTTTGAAATAGCCGTCACGGGTAAAGAAGACGGTATAGGGCGAATCGTCGACCTCCTCGAAATCGGTCTCCGCCTCTTCGACGACGCCGTTAACGATTTCGGTCCGGCGGTCTTTGCCGTATTTTTTGGCGACTTCATTCAGTTCCCCAACGATGATTTTAAGCACGCGGCTGCGGGATTTCAGAACGTCCTGCATATCGGCGATCTCTTTTTCCAGTTCCTCGATATCCGCCGTGCGTTTCAGGATATATTCCCGGTTCAGATGACGCAGTTTGATTTCGGCGACGAATTCCGCCTGGATTTCATCAATGCCGAACCCGATCATCAAATTGGGGACGACGTCCTTTTCCTGTTCGGTCTCGCGGACGATCTTGATGGCCTTGTCAATATCCAGCAAAATCTTTTCCAGTCCCTTTAAGCGATGCAGTTTTTCCTGCGCTTTGGAAAGGCGGAAATAGACCCTGCGGCGGACGCACTCTTCCCGGAAAGCGACCCATTCGGAAATGATCGCCTTGACCCCGAGCACCTGCGGCGAGCCGGCGATCAGAATATTGAAATTGCACGCAAAACTGTCCTGCAAAGGAGTCATGCGGAACATTTTTTTCATGAACTTTTCGGGGTCCGTTCCGCGTTTGAGATCAATGGTTATTTTCAGACCTTTCAGGTCGGTTTCGTCACGGATATCATTGATTTCGGTGATTTTTTTCTGCTTGACGAGATCAATAACCTTTTCGATGATCGCTTCGCAGGTCGTGGTGGGCGGAATTGCGGTAATGTCGATGCAGTTCAGCGACTTATCGTAGGTATACACGCCGCGCACCTTGAAACTGCCGCGCCCGGTTTCATAGATCTTCTCCATTTCGGCGCGGTTATACAACAGTTGCCCGCCGATGGGGAAATCCGGTGCCAGCAGTGTATCGGCAACGTTGATATTCTCGTCCTTGATGTAGGCAATGGTCGTTTCGCAAACTTCCCGCAGGTTAAACGGGCAGATCGAACACGCCATGCCGACCGCGATACCGGTATTGGCGTTGACCAGTACCGACGGAAACGTGACCGGGAACAGCGTCGGTTCTTTCATGGTTGCGTCATAGTTATCGACAAAATCGACCGTATCCTGATCGATATCATTGAACAGTTCATTGGCGATGGGTGCCAGTTTTGCTTCGGTATAACGGGAAGCGGCGTACGCCATATCACGCGAATACGCCTTACCGAACGAACCCTTGGAAGCAACGTACGGATGCAGCAGCGCCTCGTGTCCTTCGGACAGACGCACCATGGTATCGTAGATCGCAGCATCCCCGTGCGGATTCAACTGCATGGTACGGCCGACGATATTGGCGGATTTGATCGTGCCGCCGGTCAGCAGT
>JAZRWX010000181.1:0-1402 GCA_045599905.1 Acutalibacteraceae bacterium | reverse complement strand
GGGATTCTTATCGCAACCATTCAATCGGTTTTGTCTTTCAGAACTATAATCTGATCCCACATCAAAGCGTATTGCAGAACGTCGAACTGGCGCTGACACTTTCCGGCGTGCCGAAAGCGGAACGCCGCCGCCGCGCAAAAGCGGCGCTTGAAAAGGTCGGACTTTCCGATCAACTGCGTAAAAAGCCGAGTGAAATGTCCGGCGGTCAGATGCAGCGTGTGGCCATTGCACGTGCCATCGTCAATGATCCCGATATAATTCTGGCGGATGAACCGACCGGGGCATTGGACACCGAAACCAGTGTTCAGGTCATGGAGATCTTAAAAGAAATCGCACAGGACCGCCTGGTCATTATGGTGACCCATAATCCTGATTTGGCGGAACGGTATTCTACACGGATCATCCGAATGTTGGACGGGGTTATTACCGACGATTCTTCTCCGATCGTTGAAAATAATGACACACCGGAAGAACAGCCGGTCGAAAAGAAACCAAAAAAGAAAAAAGCCGAACGGAAACCGTCCATGTCATTATTCACGGCTTTCGGTCTTTCGCTGAAAAACCTTTTCACGAAAAAGGGAAGAACGCTGTTGACTTCTTTTGCCGGCAGTATCGGTATTATCGGTATTGCGCTGATATATGCCGTATCGCAAGGCACAACGAATTATATTGACGCCGTGCAGGAAGATACGCTGGCTTCTTATCCGCTGACGCTGGAATCCCAGCACATGGATATGGGCGAATTGCTCAGCACCTTCGCGAATGCCGCCAAAGACAAAAGCGAACACGATCGTGATGCCGTTTACGCCAAAGCGGTTGTTTATGATATGCTGAACACACTGAATAATATGGAAATGGACGAAAACGATCTGTCTTCTTTCAAAACCTACCTGGAAGAGGAACGTAAGGTGGTAGACAGTAAGTTCAATCAGTCTGTGACCGGTGTTCAATACAGTTACGATCTGGATATGATGATCTATACAAAAGCGCAGAACGGCAGCGTGTACAGATCCGATACCGGCAAATTGCTGGAACAACTGATGAAAGATTATTTCGGCATGGATTTTTCCGCTATGTCCGGCGGTGCGAATAACAGTATGTCCATGTTTACCTTTAACCGTTCTTCCTCCAATCTGTGGCAGGAAATGCTTTCCGGCGACGGTGACGAGGTTATCAATCCGCTGCTGAAAAAGCAGTATGAGATCATCAATAACGGCGGTCATTGGCCGGAAAAATTCGATGAAATCGCACTGGTTGTCGATGAGAATAACGAATTGGACGATATGACGCTGTACGCGCTTGGTCTTAAAACCAAGGATGAGATCGACGCTATTATGAAAGCGGCAGTCAATCATACCGAAATTGAAAGCAAAGAGCAAAAATGGTCGTACGATGAAATTTG
>JAZRWX010000180.1:0-2472 GCA_045599905.1 Acutalibacteraceae bacterium | reverse complement strand
AAAAAGAACCTGCGTGCCAAGTACGGGGAAGATTTATTCGTTCTCGCTCTGTGCGCCGCCGCCGGCGATCAGTGTCCGCGCGATCTGGTACGTTGGGTTGAACCTGAAACTCCGATCAAAGACCCCAATGTTATCCGCGTGAATCCAAATAATCACCGTGCCGACGGGTCTATGTTCGATATTCAGGGTACTGTTCGCATCGGCCGCCGTGTGGCAACCGAAATCGAAGCAGCGTTGGAAGAGGTCGGCGAATACTATTCCGATGTGCCGTTTGAACATATCGTCAAACAGATGGATCTGCCGCTGCGCCGTGTCACTCTTGCTGAACGGGATGCCGCCGAATGCGCGATCCGTGAGTTTATCCGCAACGCCGGGGATACCATCGATTATATGGACACCGCGGCGATGCACGTTCACGCCGGTACGCTGGCACGGTTTGATTTTCAGCAAACGCATGATATCCATACCATTGAAGTACATTATATCCGTTTGGGCGATATCGTGATCGCCACCAATCCGTTTGAACTGTTTTTGGATTACGGCAATCAGATCCGCGCCCGTTGTAAGGCAAAACAAAGTTTTCTGATTCAACTCTGCTGTGGTGCGGATGGATATCTGCCCACCGAAAAGGCGGAACAGGGCGGCCATTACAGCGCCTACGTTTCCAGCGGTACAGTAGGTCATATCGGCGGAGAAATGTATGTTCGCGAAAGTATAACAATCTTAAATAAAATGATGGAATCTAAATAACTGACAAACGTAGGGAGATATCCACGGTTTGCCCGGTTACGGATAAAGTAAAAACCGGTTCTCCGAAAGGCGTTCGTTTCAAATCCTTTCGGAAAAAGTTACCCCTCAATAAATATAGCATTGTTCCGAAAGAAGTGTTATTTTGAAAACGGTCTTGATTCGATTTAGTTCTCTGTTGCTTGTTGTTGCCGTCCTGCTGATGGGTGCCGGTTGTCATGCGGACAAAAACCGTAATGCTTCCGATTCCGTCGTTTCGGCGGATCCGATATCGGCGTTTACGGTTCCGCAGCCGGCGAAGTCCAAACAGGTCGTTGACGCCGCTTGTTACGGATATCAAACATCTCGGCGGAAATCTGGTTTCATTTTCTTTCCCGCAAGCCGGATCCATGTCGGCCGGGGAAGTATATCTGCTGCGCCATTTTACCTACCGTTCCTCTGTTTTTAGGATCGGAAACGGCGCGCAGAACGTTACGTTGCAGAACGTCTGTATCTATTCGGCATACGGCATGGGCGTTATCGCGGAGGGCGGGGCGCATCACATGCTGTTTTCCGGAATGACGATCGGTCTGCGCCCCGGAACGGAGAAGAAATACCGCATATCTACCACCGCCGACGCTTTTCATTTTGCGGATTCCGGCGGGTATTTCATCATCGAGAACTGCGACGTCAGCTTTATGGGGGACGATGCCCTTAATACACATAACAATATGGGAATTCTGAATTCCGTGAACGAAAAAACCATTACGCTTTCCTGCTTCAACGGGCAGGTCGGTTACAGCGAGGGAACGGTACTGCGTTTTCGGAACGCCGATGATTATTCTCCCTGTTCCGTGGAAGCGACCGTTCAGTCGAAGGTCTTTGCCGACGAAACGGACGTTATCCTCGTTCTGGACCGGGACATCGGTGAAAGCGTTCCGATCGGCTCGGTCCTTTATGATGCCGGTCGGGACAGCGGCCATTATATCATCCGCAACAACTATTTTCATGAGAACCGTGCCCGTGGGTTACTGCTTGGGGCTTCCGACGGGCTGGTCGAAAAAAATCGTTTTTATAAGAATCAGGGGGCCGCGGTTATTTTCCCGGTCGATCTGAGCGACCAATGGATGGAGGGCAGCGGCGTCGATAACGTCGTCCTGCGGAACAATACCTTTGATACCTGCGACGTGGGCGCGTGGACTTCGCTGATCCAGTTCTTCACCAACAACAAGGGGAAGCCGCTGTCGGGACAATGTTTTACCAATATCGAGATCAGCAATAACACCGCGATCGATTTTCCGGGCGAATTCATTAATATGGAATGCGCGGGCGGGTTGACGGTCACGGGAAACACCATTAAAAATTCGACGAAACTGGGTTATAGCAGGGAAGTCCGGGGAATGATCACCGCGCGGAAATTCAAGGATCTGACGGTCACGGATAACACGTGGTATCGTTCGGATTACATGGCGGAAAAGGTGAATGAGGTCAACCTGACCGACGAAAAACCGGATCTGTCACAGACGGTCTTTAAGAATAATCGGCTCGTGGATTGATCTTCGGCTCGGCCGCCTGGGCCGTGTTCGGAATATAATAAATAATCTTGCAAATTCAAACTGCGAAAAGGGATGTTTTTATGAGTCAAATCAAAATCGGCTGGTCGGAAGTGGATATCACGCCGACGCAAAAAATCAATCTTGCCGGCCAGTTTTACGAACGGATCACCAACGTGGCGGAATCGCCCAT
>JAZRWX010000179.1:0-8506 GCA_045599905.1 Acutalibacteraceae bacterium | reverse complement strand
TGCCGGCCAGATCGGCAATGGTGCGCGCCACTTTCAGCACACGGTCATACGCACGGGCGGAAAGCCCCAGTTTATCAAAAGATTCGCTCAGATAACTCTGCGCGTCATCGGTCAGTATACAGTATTTCCGCAACATGGCAGGTGTCAGCCGCGCGTTGCACAGAATTCCCGTTCCGCGGTAGCGTTCGACCTGAATTCTGCGGGCGCGGTTGACCCGTTCGCGGATCACGGCGGAAGATTCCGCCGGCGCGGCGTCGCTTAATGCCTCGTAATCGACCGGCGGCACCTCAACGTGCAGGTCCAGTCGGTCCAGCATCGGCCCGGAAATGCGATTAAGATATCGCTGTACCGCGTTTTGTGAACAGATGCACGGGTGGGTCGGATGTCCGAAAAATCCGCACGGGCAGGGGTTCATGGCGGCGACCAGCGTGAAGTTGCTGGGGTAGGTGACCGATCCGGCAACACGGGAAACGGTGACCTTTCCGCTTTCCAGCGGCTGGCGCAGGGCTTCCATGGCGGTGCGCTGAAACTCCGGCAGTTCGTCTAAAAACAGCACCCCGTTATTGGCAAGCGAAATTTCGCCCGGGTGGGGAATACTGCCGCCGCCCGACAGCCCGACAGCCGAAATGGTGTGGTGGGGCGAACGGAACGGACGTGTCGTTACCAGCGGATGCCGGGGGTCTAAAATGCCGGCAATGGAATGTACTTTTGTGGTTTCAATGGATTCTTCAAAGGTCATTTCGGGCAGAATGGTCGGCAGACGCGCCGCCAGCATACTTTTGCCCGATCCGGGCGGCCCGATCAGCAGGATATTATGTCCGCCCGCGGCGGCGATCTCCAACGCTTTTTTCGCGGCGATCTGTCCCCGGACGTCGCTGAAATCGATCGGCGCGCCGGTCGTTTCCTCAACAATTTCGGGCGCGGCGGCAACGGGAATTTCGCTCTGACCCGTCAGGTGCGCCAAAAGCGCCCGAACGCTTTCGACACCGTAGACTTCAATGCCGTCGATCACGGCGCCTTCCGCGGCGTTTTCGGCAGGGACAAACAACCGTTTGATGCCGTTCTGCCTCGCGGTGATCGCCATGGCAAGAACACCGCCGATGGGGCGCACTTTTCCGTCAAGGGAAAGTTCCCCGATGAAGATGCTGTCGCTTACGTCGGCTTTCAGTTGATCGGTCGCCAGCAGCAGGGTGATCAGAATGGGCAGATCATATCCCGACCCCTCTTTTTTCTTGTCGGCAGGTGCTAAATTAACGGTGATGCGCCCGTTTGGAAAGCGGAATCCGCTGTTCTTCATGGCGGCACGCACACGGTCGCGTGATTCTTTGATGGCGGTGTCGGGCAGACCAACCAGGTCAAAGGCCGGTAAGCCACCCGAAACGTCGGCTTCCACCTTGATCATATACGAGTCGATCCCGAACAGACCGACACTTTGCAATCCGGCAAACATGAAAAGACCTCCTTGTCGAAAACGGCGGTTTTTTGGTAAATCTTTTCTATTAGAATACCAAATTTTTCCCTGCTTTTCAAGGGGAAAAAGTTTTTGCGTAAATTTCAAAAAAAGTCTTCTATTTCAAGGGAAAGTTTGGTATAATATATGAATAATGGCGTAGAAGTATTTTCGGAAAGGAATTTCGGGCATGGAAGTCTGTATTGACGGTTTATCGATCGAATATACCGAACAGGGAAGCGGCATTCCCGTTTTACTTTTGCACGGGTGGGGATCGTCGTTTGACGTGTACCGCGGTGTCATGGCGGCGCTGGGTGACCGCTGCCGTCTGGTGGCGGTGAATTTCCCCGGCTGCGGCCGGTCGGACACCATGAAAGAACCGTGGGATCTGGACGATTACTGCGACTTCGTGCTGAAATTCATGGCGGCGGTGGGACTGGAAAATCCGATTCTGATCGGGCATTCCCACGGCGGACGTGTTATTCTGAAACTGACCGCGACCAAACGGATCGATCCGCCGAAGATCGTTCTGCTGGATGCCGCCGGGCTGATCCCGAAAAAGACCTTCAAACAGAAATGGCGCGCCAAATCGTTCAAGATCATCAAAAAAGTATTACTGCTGCCGGGCATTCGCAATTTTTCCGGAAACCTGCTGGAAAAAGCACGGCGGCATTACGGCTCGGCGGATTATAACGCCGCGCCCGAAGTTCTGCGCAAAACCATGGTTTCGCTGGTCAATACCGATCTGCGGGACATTCTGCCGGAAATTTCCTGCCCGTCCTTGCTGATTTGGGGCGAAAACGATACGGCCACCCCGCTGTGTGACGCGAAAACCATGGAACAGCTGATTCCCGACGCGGGGCTGTGCGTGATCGAGGGAACGGGGCATTATTCGTTCTGTGAACGGCCGGCGCAGGCACACGCCATTTTGCGCAGTTTTATTCATTAAGGAGGGTACGGGTATGTTGTTGACGGTTGGTTTGATCCTGATCGCGGCCGGCGGACTGGTTTCGCTTTGGCGGCAGTTTCAGATGTTACAGCAGAATTCCTACTTTCCGAGCCGCTATTCCGGCTGGCTGAAAGAATCGTTTACCATCGAACTGGCATTACAGTGCTTCGTGTTTTGTCTGTTCGCTTTTCTGTATGAAAAACAGTGGGGCGCGCTGGCGGCCGCCGTTGTTCTGCTTGCCGTTCGTGTGGTGCTGGCAGTTTCACAACATCGGAAATCCATTAAAAAACTGGTGCTGACGGGTCGTGTCAAACGGTTGTACGGCGCGGGAATAGTGGTGTTCGTTCTGCTGATCGCCGCTTATCTGATCTTCGGCGGACTGACTGCTGAGATCTGCCGCACGGTCATCGTCATGCTGGGTACGGTCACACCGCTGACCGCGCTGGCCGCGTGGGTGCTGACCAAGCCGATCGAAAACGCCTTTGCCGCTTACTATATCCGGGACGCCAAGCGCATTCTGTCGGCACATAAGGGGCTGACCGTGGTCGGTATTACCGGCAGTTACGGCAAGACCTCGACCAAGTTTATTCTGCTGCGTATGTTGGGTGAAAAATTCAACGTGGTCGCCACACCGCACAGTTTCAATACGCCCATGGGGGTCGTGCGGACGGTCCGGGGCGATATCAAACCGCAGACGCAGATCTTTATCTGCGAAATGGGCGCCAAAAAGACCGGCGATATCAAGGAGATCTGCGATATCGTTCATCCCGATCACGGTATCATCACGTCGGTCGGTCCGCAGCATCTGGATACGTTCCATACGGTGGATAACGTTTTCGCCACCAAGTTTGAACTGTACGACGCGGTCGGCGAAAAGGGCGGCTGTCTGTTTGCCAACGCCGAAAGCGCCGGCATCGCGGAACGGCTGGAACGCTGTCCCGACGCGAAACTTTACGGTGCGGGGCAGGCGTGTTACGCCGAAAACGTTACCTGCGGACGGGACGGGTCTTCCTTTGATCTGGTCCTGTTCGGCGAGCGGATCCCGATCAAGACGAAATTACTGGGCGCGCACGCCGTGAACAATATCACCGGTGCGGCGGCACTGGCGTATCAGCTCGGTGTCAGCGCGCAGGAGATCCGATTTGCCGCGGCGGCGCTGAAACCGACCGAACACCGGCTGGAAATGAAGCCCTGGCAAAAGGGATCGCTGCTGATTGACGACGCTTACAACGCCAACCCCGAAGGCAGTCTGGCGGCGGTGCGTGTGCTGGGATCGTTTGACGGCATGAAGAAAACGATCATCACCCCGGGACTGATCGAACTGGGCACCAAAGAGTATGAGTGCAATTTCAATCTGGGCGCCGAAGCCGCGAAATACTGCGACGAGATCATTCTGGTCGGCAAAAACCGTTCCAAACCGCTGCGCGAAGGTGCGTTGAGCGCCGGCTTTGACGAGGCCCGCTTGACGGTCGTTTCCTCGTTCGCGGAAGCCATGCAGGTCTACCTGCCGACCGTTACGGCGGAAAGTGTCGTCCTGCTGGAAAACGATCTGCCGGATAATTATTTGAATTAAATATTTTGGATAAGAGGGATTTTTTATGAAAACCAATATTGCCGTTTTGTATGGCTGCCGTTCGGTCGAACACGAGGTTTCGATCATATCCGCGGTGCAGGCCATGCGTTCGATCGACCGTGAAAAATATGACGTGACCCCGATTTACGTTACCAAAACGGGGGAAATGTACACGGGCGAAAAGATGTTTTCGATCGAGTCTTACCGCAATACCGAAAAACTGCTGGAAGAATCCGAGCCGGTCTGTCTGCTGCGTTCGGGGGACGCGGTCGTGGTGCGCTTCCTCAATCAGAAAACTTTTCATAAAAAGGCGGATATTCCGGTCGACGTGGCGTTTCCGATCGTACACGGCACCAACTGTGAAGACGGTACCGTGGCAGGACTGCTGGAATATCTGAATCTGCCTTACGTCGGCTGTGATGTGCTTTCCGCCGCCGTCGGCATGGATAAGGTGGTTTTCAAAAACGTGCTGGAAAGCGCCGGACTGCCGGTACTGCCCTGTGTGACGTTCCATGCGCGTGAATATGTACTGAATAAAGAAGCGATTACCGCGAAGATCATGGAAAAGATCGGTCTGCCTGCTATTGTCAAGCCGGTCAATCTGGGGTCCAGCGTCGGCATTACCAAGGCGAAGACCGCCGCGGAACTGGACGACGCCATCGCGCTGGCGATCTCGTTCTCGGATAAGGTGCTGGTCGAACACGCCGTGACCGCCCTTCGGGAGATCAACTGTTCGGTTTTAGGCGACACGGATTCCTGCGAAGCCAGCGTTTGTGAAGAACCGTTTATGCACGATGAGATCCTGTCTTATGAGGATAAGTACATGGGCAACTCGGATAAATCGGGTGCCAGTAAGGGCATGGCGTCGCTCGGACGGAAAATCCCTGCCGACCTGCCCGAAGAAAAAACCAAAGAAATTCAGCAGCTTGCCTGCGACGTATTCCGCGCGACCGGTTCGTCCGGCGTCGTGCGTATCGACTTTATGATCGACACTGAAACCGACCGGGTCTATGCCAACGAGATCAATACCATTCCGGGATCGCTGGCGTTCTATCTATGGGAAGCAACGGGTGTGCCGTACAAAGAACTGATCGACCGCCTGATCGAGATCGCGTTCCGCCGTCAGCGCAACCGTGACAACCTGACCTTTACCATTGATACCAATATTCTGTCGGGCGTTTCTTTCGGAACGAAGGGCAGTAAGGGAAGTAAAATATCATGACGGAATTGCTGATGCGGTGGTTTGTGCCGAATCACGAAGACGTGAAAAATCCGACCGTGCGTGAAAAATGCGGACAACTCGGCGGGGTGGTCGGGATTCTCTGCAATCTGGTGCTGTGCGTGCTGAAAATCACGGTCGGCGCCCTTACGGCAAGTATTTCCATCGTCGCGGACGGATTGAATAATCTGTCGGACATGGGCTCGTCGATCATTACGATCATCGGCTTCAAACTGGCGGGCAGACCCGCCGACAGTGATCACCCGTTCGGGCACGGCAGATTCGAGTATCTGTCCGCGTTTATCGTTTCCATGCTGATTTTGCTGGTCGGCGGCGAACTGCTGATCAGTTCGGTCAAAACGCTCGCTTCCGGGGAAGCGGCACCGATCTATTCCAGATGGGCGGTTGTAATACTGGTGTTCTCGGTCGTTCTGAAATCCGGAATGTATCTGTTTAATCGGAAACTGGGTAAAAAAATCGATTCCGACGTTTTGCTTGCCACGGCACAGGACAGCGTGAATGACGCCATTGCCACAACGGTAATTCTGGCGGCGGCGCTGATTTCCATGTGGCTGCACCCGTCTTTCAATCTGGACGCGATCATGGCGATCGGGGTGGCGCTGTTCATTCTGTGGTCGGGCTTTTGCACCGCGCGGGAAACGGTGCACGATCTGTTGGGCAATCCGCCCGAACCTGAACTGATCGAAGAACTGGAACACGTTATTCTTTCGTTCCGGGAATTTGTCGGCATTCACGATCTATTGGTGCATAACTACGGACCGGGCAGACAGTTTGCGTCGGTTCACGTGGAAGTGCCGCAGGATATTGATATTGTTGCCTGCCACGAACAGATCGACCTTTGCGAAAAACTGGTCGGCGAACGTATGGGCGTGCAGTTGGTGATCCACATGGATCCCATTGACGTGCATAACGAAACCGTTACGCGGGCGCGGGAACAGCTGTCGGCGTCGATCCGCACGATCGACGATCGTCTGACCCTGCACGACTTTCGCATGACCCCTGCCGCCAATACGCGGACAAACCTGATTTTTGACGTGGTCATTCCGGCGGATATGCGTGTGGATCGCGGCGCGTTGAAAGAACAGATCAGCGAGTTGGCGCGGCAGATCAATCCGACCTATGTCTGCGTGATTACTTTCGATAACGATTATACGGGTAAATAATCTGTGGAGGGAAAGATGATGAAACTGAATTATAAACGCACGGTGCTGATCGGACTGGCATTCATGGCGGTACTTTCGTTCTGGCAGTTTTACGATCAGGTCATTCCCTATGTACTGGAAAATAAATTCGGGCTGAAAACGCTACCCGCCAACGCCATTATGGCGATTGATAACGTTTTGGCGATCTTTATGCTGCCGCTGTTCGGCAGTCTTTCCGACCGCACGCATACACGGCTCGGAAAACGGACGCCGTATATTCTGTTCGGCACGATCGGCTCGGTCATTCTGATGTGCGTAATGGCGTATTTCATTGACTGGAATCCGAAATTCGTTCCGTTTTTCATTGTGCTGGTCGTTTTGCTGATCGTCATGGCGATCTACCGCACACCGACGGTTGCCTATATGCCGGACGTGACCGAAAAGCCCCTGCGCAGTAAGGCAAACGCCATTATCAATCTGGTCGGGTATATCGGCGGAATTTTCGCGACGGTGGTCATGATGTTCCTGCTGCATTCACAGAAGGCGGCGGACGGCAGTACCGTTTACGAGCAGAATCAGCGTTTCGCGCCGACCATTTTCGTGATCGCCGGATTCATGCTGGTCGCCGTGCTGATCATGGTTCTGACCGTCAATGAAAACAAGGTGCTGGAAGAAACCGATATTCAGGATGATCCGCAGGACGACGCGATTTCCGCTTCGGGTAAACTCGAACGACCGGTTTTCCGCAGTCTGATATTGATTCTTGTTTCCGTATTCCTTTGGTACGCGGCGTATAACGCTGTTACGACCGCTTTTTCCCGCTACTGTGTGGCGATCTGGAACGTGGATCTCGGCGCGTCGTCGGGGTATTTGCTGGTCGCTACCGTTGCGGCTATCGCGGCGTTCGTTCCGCTGGGATTTTTGTCGGGTGCGCTGGGTCGGAAAAAGACCGTTCTGATCGGGGTCGCCATGATGATCGTCGGCTACGGCGCGGCGTTTTTCCTGCTGAAACCGTCGGCGGCAATGTACGTGATCTTCGGCGTGGTCGGTATCGGCTGGGCGGCGATCAACGTCAATTCTTTCCCGATGGTCGTTGAAATGTGCAGCGGCGCGGATATCGGGAAATATACCGGCTTTTACTACACGTTTTCAATGGCGGCGCAGATCGCGACACCGCTGTTGTCGGGCGTTCTTATCGACAGTATCGGTTATCGCGTACTGTTCCCCTATGCGGTCGCTCTTTCGGTCGCGGCGTTTGCGGTCATGCTGTTTGTGAAACACGGCGACGTGAAACCGGCGGCGAAAAAGTCCGTGCTGGAACATTTTGACGTGGACGATTAAAAAAGGTTGAAAACGGGCGGAAAAGTTCTTGCTTTTTCCCCCGTGAATGATATAATATAGGAAAAATCAAAGAATCCGGAGGAATGTTGCATGAAACTCGGAACTTGTGTTGGCTTTGAGGACAACAAGGAAATAATGGAGGAAAAATTTTCCCGGCTGAAAAAGAACGGATTTTCCTCGTTTCAGTTGATGACGTGGCAGCCGTCGTTCTGGACGGATGAAAACGCCGAAATGCTTAAAACACTGATGGCGAAATATGATGTTGCGCCGTCGGCTTTCTGGTGCGGCTGGACCGGTCCGGCGGTCTGGGATTTTTACGACGGTCAGCTGACTTTGGGATTGGTGCCGACCGAATACCGCCAGATGCGTGTGGAACAACTCTGTGCCGGCGCAGACTTCGCCAAAAAACTGGGAATCGAAGATGTGATCACCCACATGGGCTTCATTCCCGAAAACCCGAACGATCCCAACTTTAACCCGTTCTGTGTCGCGGTGCGTACCGTCGCACAGCATTGCAAGGAAAACGGTCAGTATCTGCTGTTTGAAACCGGTCAGGAAACGCCGGTTACCATGCTGCGCTGCTTTGAAAAGGTCGGCACCGATAATTTGGGTGTCAATCTGGATACCGCCAACCTGATTCTGTACGGCAGAGCCAATCCGGTCGACGCGCTGGACGTGTTCGGCAAGTACGTCCGCAATCTGCACGCCAAGGACGGTTTTTATCCGACCAACGGGCACGATCTCGGAACGGAAGCCCGTCTGGGCGACGGCAAGGTCGATTTCCCGGCACTGTTCAAAAAACTGCATGAAC
>JAZRWX010000178.1:0-1300 GCA_045599905.1 Acutalibacteraceae bacterium | reverse complement strand
TGATATCGTCGATCAGTTCTTTTATGAAATAGCAAAGGGGAAGTTCTTCTTCGTTATACTTTAACCAGGCGATCGGAACTTCTTCCCAGTTGTAAGGGGTATTGTCGACGAAGAAGTGTGGTTCTGTCCAGTCTGTTTCTTCGCTTCCGTGATCCTTATCGACGTAGAAGTCACCGGCGCCGGTTCCGGCGAAGGCGTCAGTCTTGAACCATTTTACGCCGCCCGGCCACCAGAATTCCGCGTGTGTGATCGTGTGTTTCCTGATTCCGATATAAATAACCTGGTCATAAAAACGAATGAAGGCGTCCAGTTTTGTTCTTTCTGCGTCCTTCCATAAAGGAATCACTTCCGTCGAAGGTATACGCATAAAGGAAAGTTTCCCGTCTTCGAAATACGGTTGAAGCCAGGCAATACCGGACTTCACAGCGCCTTTTCCCAGGGACTTTATTTTTCGCCTGAACGTCTGATCAAAGATCGCGTTCAGCGCGTCGCCGTATGCTGTGTTTGCTGTATCGACCGTAAACGGCTTCGAAAGAAGGTAATTCGCTTTCTGGTCGACAAGTTTCTTCAAGATCGGGCGTTCAATCTTCGTGTTTGATCTGTTGGCCACGTCGTTTGTTTTGCCCTGTACGGAAGACCGGTTCCTGTAATACAGTTCGGCTTCCTGTATGTTGTGATACTGTTCAGACTGCTTGAATTCGCGGATTTCTTCACTGACGATCTGGGCCAGTGTCATTGTCGCGCGTTCTGGGTCTGTAAGAATCATATTGATTCGGTCCATAACCGATAATTCAGCCATTTCTTACACCTCACTTTAATACTTCAATAGCAGAACCACGACGAAGTCTTTCAACGGAATAGCGAAGTGCGGCCATTGCGTCGTCCATAAATTCGACGGGTTCGTCAATGTAAAGTCCGGAAGTGGGGTCTTTTTTCCACTTCCATTGTTGAACTTCTTTCAGTACATTCACGCAAGACGGGTGAATGTGTATCTTTCGGCCTTTCAGCCAGTCAATTTGTGCCTTTACGCTTCCAGGCTCTTTCTTCACTGCATAGGCCCGGAATCCGGCTTTCTGCCAGGTCTTTATTCTGTCCGGCTCTGCGGAATCGCAGAACATTTCGACGCGCTGATCGACTTTCGACTGTCGCGCCAGGGCGATTATTTCTTCCGTGTCCTTTTCAAAGACGTATACTTCGGAACAGATATATATTTCGCCGTCCTTCTGACCTACGCCCAGGATCGCGTCGGCGTGGTTATATCCGAAGTCCTGTCCGTAATAGAACGCGTCGAAGTTGTCCC
>JAZRWX010000177.1:0-8063 GCA_045599905.1 Acutalibacteraceae bacterium | reverse complement strand
TCCTCCTATGGTAGTTTCTTTTATTCTACCATAGGAGGGTGTTTTTTTCCATTGTCCGTTTTTTACGGACTTGTGCAATTCCTGCGGGTGTAATTTTTTTATCCGTTCGAGCCGACCTTGATCGTTGTGGAATAGTTCCTGCCGGAACGGTAGATTTTCAGCGTGACCGTATCGCCGGGGTCGTGATCCGAAATATATTCGACCAGCAACGCCGGATCGGTGATCGCTTTGCCGTCAAACTCGGTAACGATATCGCCGCGTTCGATGCCAGCCACCGCCGCCGGGCTTCCCTCGTCAACGCCGGAAACGACCGCGCCTGCCGGATAACCGTAATATTGCAGTGTTTCCGCGGTGTATTTCATGCTGACCGTGATACCGATATACGGTTCGTCCTGTCCCTGTCTTTCAATGATCTTTTTACAGCGTTCCAGCACCACGTTCACCGGGATGGCAAACCCCATACCCTCGTATTCGGTGGAAACGATCTTGGAACTGTTGATGCCGATCAGCTGACCTTTTTCATTCAGCAGCGCGCCGCCGGAGTTGCCGGGATTGATCGCCGCGTCGGTCTGGATCAGCGGAACGTCGGAGTCGCTGGAAACCTTGCGGTTCAGACCGCTGATGATCCCATACGTGACACTGCCCATAAAATCCAGTCCGCCGGGAGAGCCGATCGAAACGACATACTGACCAACTTCCAAATTATCGGCTTTGCCGATTTCAATGGCTTTCAGGTTTTTGGCGTTGATTTTCAGAACGGCAAGGTCGGTGGAAATGTTGTACCCGACGATCTGCGCGTCGTACGGTTTCGTATCGGCACTGCCGATATAGACTTCCAGTTTGGCTTTGCTGTCCGCCTGCGCCACGCTTTTGATCACATGGTAGTTGGTGATGATATAGCCGTCTTTGGAATAGATAACGCCGGAACCTTCGCCTGTTGCTTCGGTTTCTCCGTAAAAGAAATTCTGAACATACGTCGTGGTGCGAATGCCGACCACACTTTTGGAGCATTTTTTGGCGACCGCCGCCGCAATGGAGCCAACCGTTTCATCCACGTCGATCGTCACATTGCCGGACGGCTGTTCGTCCGCTTCTCCGGTTTTGAAAACGGAATCCGAAGAGGGTTCCGACCCGTCCGAAATGATCGTACCGATCCGTTGTAATGCCGCGAATCCGGCGGCAAAACCGATGATCGCCGCCAGAAGCACCGCCACAACGATCCAGCCGGTTTTTTTCTTCTTCTTTTTGACCGGCGGCACGGGCGGGTACGGATTGGTATCATACACGTTCGGCCGCTGCGCCTGCGGTTTGGGCTGCGGTTCGGGCTGCGGTTCGGGTTCAGCCGGGCGCGCCGGCTCTTCATAATAACCACCCTGCGGTGTGACCGTATATCCCGTCGGTTCGGCCGGGGTCGGCTCCGCCGGTTGGGGCGGAACGGGTGTCGGGTCGTTTTCATTCAACATATTTTCGTCACGGTTTTCATCCATACGGAGAACCTCCTTAAAAATTACCTGTTGTTATTATTGTAATCCGGTTTTATGACGGTGATGGTTCAGAAAATTGAACAAATCATGAATACCGGTCTTTATTTTCCGGATGCCTTTACGTAACAGGTCGCCAGTACGGCTTCCCACAGCGAGTCTTTATCCGGATAAAATTCCGCGAATTCGCCGACCTTATGTTCGCCGGATACCGAATGATACACGATCGACCTGCCGACGTTCGCAGTCAGACATTTTGTTGAAAGGTAGGTGATCTCGTCCAGCGAAAGATTGCCGACAATGTACGGTTTTGCCGTGTTATACAGCGTCGTCAGGCGGGACGGTTTTTTCAGCACCTGATTACCGGCCTGACTGGCAAAGGCGCGAGTGAACTGTTTTTGCCGTTCCATTCGGCGGTCGTTCGCTTCCACATCATGATCACGATAGCGAATATACCGATCGACCAGTCTGCCCTTTAATGTGATTTCCTGCCCTTTGATAATGTTTGTCCCGGACGATTTGATCATGCTTTCGATCGGGGTCAGCCGGACACCGCCGATGGCATCTGCCAGCGTCTGTACGCCCTCCATATTGATGGAAATGTACGAATCAATATGGACGTTGAACAGCAGTGAACGGATCGAACTGCAAATGTTTTCGCAACTTTCTTTTCCGTCTTTTCCGTAAGCGTACGCCATACAAATCTGCCGGGTTTCGGTACCGTAGAACTTGCCGGAGGTCGTAAGCATCTGGATCTCGGTCATGGTTTCACGGGAAATGGGCAGGATATTGATCCCACCGGTCTTAACGTCCAGGTTCATCAGCAGGATGGTATCTGCCTGGCCGTTTCTGCCGTACCCCTGCGTATGGTCGTATTTTTTCTTGTCAACACCGAGAAACACAATATTGACCGCGTTCTTATTATACTCATAAGTTTCGCCTTTATATACGACCGTGCTGCCGTCTTCATCCACCGAATCCAGAAAATCCAGTTCCGGCGGTGTAACGTCGACGTCATAATTCATCAGTTTCTTTTCACCGATTTTATACAGCACAAAATAGGTCGATGCCACCGCCAGAATGATTGCCAGCAAAACACACAGAATGACAATGATCACACGGCGTACTTTCTGTTTTCCGGTCAACGGCTTCTTTTCCTTTGCAGAATGCCCGCTTTTGGCGTGACTGCGGATCTCGTGACCGGCCGGGCGTTCCCCGTCGGACGTTCCGACCTTGATTTCAAGATCGTCAGGTGTAAAATTATTTGGTTCGTTTGTCATGCGTCAAAACTCCTATTACTAAAAAGCGCTCGCTGTCGTTGCTGTTGGGAGTACAGGTACTCAACGTCAGAATGCGGTCGTCAGTCGTGACCTTGACCCCGTCGCGCACCTGGTACAGGCGGGATCTGTACGCTTCGGAAGACGGATGAAGCGTAATATCCAGAAATTCTTTATACGATTTCTTATCACTGAAATCAAACGAATTCAGAACGTGACGGTCATCGAACACGAAAGCGGAATAAATCTTGTAGGTCAGAATGTGTCCCGGGATCGCGACGTAAACGGTATCGTATTTATCGAAAAAGTTTTTGTCATAATACTGCCGCAGCGCCGTAAACATGGTGCGGTCCGCCAGATCGTGACCGTAGATGACGGTATTCGGATCGGTAAAATCCGCCTGATTCAGGCGCTGAACATAAATGGCGGCGTCATGGGAAAGCCGCTTTTCAAAATCATGGGTCAGATAAAAGTTCTCTTCCTCGCCGGGCGAACTTTGCAGAACAGGATAATTGATCGCGGCATAGGTCTTGGATTTTCCCGTGCCGGGCACCTGAATCCAGCCGATCACGTCTTTATTATCCTTCATGGCCTTTACCAGAAACTTCGGGCGATCGGGCAGATTTTCTTCCTTTTCCGTAAGTTCCTGTTCCAAATCATTGGCGGCGTATTTTTCCGCCGCGGCATTTTCGTACTTTTTAAGCGGATTGAAAAAGAACAGGATCAGACCGACCGATACCGCGAACGTCAGAACGGACAGCAATAATACGACCAGCCAAAAGCGGTTTTTCTTTTTCTTTTCCTGCCGCTCGGGCATAACATTTGAATTGTCGGACATATTCGATAATTCCCTTCCGAAAAATTGATCAGCCGATCGACCATTCCGCCGTTTCATATACGGCGGTGGCGGTCAAGCCGCTTTGTATAAACGCGAAGGTGACGGCGTATTCCCCGAAATCATAGGATAAGCAGTCACAAACCTCCCCAGCAGGCAGGAAAAACGCGTGAACCCCGTCCTGCTCTTTCGGAGTCAGCTCCGGGAACGATTCCTTGATTTCGCTGGTGACGGTCATTTTTTCAAAACCGAACGCCGTTTCATTGGTCGCGATACAACTGATATGCCCGTTCGGTTTGAAATAATACTCAAATTCGGCAAACGTGCCGTTGGTGATTTTTTTATAATCCCCTTTTTCCAGTACGTTATAAGGCGCTTCGGAGATTCCCTCCGCGTCCTTTCCGGCATTGTCGGAACGGCTTTTCAGTTCACTGATCAGCGCGTCCGGATCGGTGCCGACGGTAAACTCCATTTCGGGGATTTTCCCTGCCGAAACGTTGGTTTTGAAAATCGACGAATCGGTCGAAGTCGTTTTCGGTGTTTGCTTTCCGCAGGCGGTCAGCCCGACGGTTAACAAAAGCGCCAGACAAAGACAAATCCATTTTTTCACGGTCATTCTCCTTTGTTGGAAAGTATATTCAGCAGATCGTTCCGCTGATCCCACAAATCCTGCGAAAGATCAACGTAATAGGTATGCGGTTTTTCAAAACGCTTGACCTCATCCCACAAAGCGCCGACCAGTTTTTCCCGCGTGGCGGAAATTTCGCTGACCGAGGGTGAGAAATAGACCTGTTTACCGTGGTCAAACAGACGGACCTGCAATTTCTGCGCCACAAAATTCGTAACGATTTTCCGTTTCCAGGTATAGGTCGGGTCAAAGATCTCGTACGGTTCGGTATCGTCGATCTTTTCATGGTTGAGGGTAATGACGTCGGCGATCGCCTTGCCGGTATCCCGGTCGTACAGACGCCACGGGATCTTGATACCGGGCAGGGTGATCTTTTCGATATTTTCGCTGACCTTGATCTTGGGGGTCACCTTGCCGTCTTTTTCGACCGCCGCAAGTTTATACACACCGCCGAACACCGCTTCACTGGAAGCCGTAATCAGCCGCTCCCCGACGCCGTAACTGTCCACCTTTGCCCCCTGGAAGATCATATCCCGGATCAGGTATTCATCCAGCGAGTTGGAAACGCAGATCTTACAGTCGGGATAACCGGCGTCGTCCAGCATTTGTCTTGCTTTTTTTGTGATATAGGTGATATCGCCGCTGTCAATGCGGATGCCGATCGGGCGTTTACCCATCGGTTTCAGTACCTCTTCAAAAACGCGGATGGCATTGGGAATACCGCTGCGCAGGACGTTATAGGTATCGACCAGCAACAGACAGCTGTCCGGATATTTTTCGGCATAGGTCTTGAAAGCGGTGTATTCATCGCTGAACATCTGCACCCAGCTGTGCGCCATCGTCCCCGAAGCGACCACGCCGTAATCCTTGGCGGTTTTGACGTCCGAAGTGCCGACGCATCCGCCGATGATGGCGGCACGCGCACCGTAATACGCGGCATCCGCCCCCTGCGCCCGGCGCGCGCCGAATTCCATGACCGGTCTGCCGTCCGCCGCGCGGACGATACGGTTGGCTTTGGTCGCGATCAGCGACTGATGATTGATCAACAGCAGCAGCATGGTTTCGATCAGCATGGCCTGCATGGCGGGACCGCGCACGGTAACGATGGGCTCGTGCGGGAAGATGGGTGTTCCTTCGGGAACCGCCCAGACGTCGCAGATGAATTTGAAGTTTTCCAGATATTCGATAAACGGATCGGAAAACAGATTCAACCCGCGCAGGTAGGCGATATCCTCGGCATCGAAATGCAGATTATTCAGATATTCGATCAGTTGTTCCAGACCTGCCATAATGGCAAATCCGCCCTGATCGGGGACACGGCGGAAAAACATATCAAAATAGGTGACCGTGTCTTTCAGGTCGCTTTCCATAATTCCGTTCGCCATGGTCATTTCATACAGATCCATCAGCAAAGTCAGATTCCGTTGGTCTTTCATTGGTTTTCCGCCTTTCTTTTTTACATCTTTTCGGGTGCGTCGATTTTCAGCATGGACAGCACGTTTTTGATCACGATCGCCGTATCAGCGCACAAAGTCAGGCGCGCCTGGCACAGCGCGTCCGATTCGCCCTTGACACGGCAGGTGGCGTAGAATTTATGGAATTTTGTTGCCAGTTCCACCGCGTAATGGGTCATGCGGGCAGGATCGTAGGTCTTTGCCGCCTGCACGATCTCGTCGGTATACGCCGCGAGATAACCGATCAAGTCACGTTCTTCGGGCGCGGTCAAAAGCGCCAGTTCCGCAGCGGAACATTTGCGCGCGGCGATCCCTTCCGCCGCAAGATTGCGGATGATACTGCAAATGCGGGCGTGGGCGTACTGAACGTAATAGACCGGGTTACTGTTGGATTCACTGACCGCAAGATCAAGGTCAAAGTCAAAATGACTGTTGGGTTCACGCAGGTTAAAGAAGAACCGGGCGGCGTCGATCGGCACCTCGTCCAGCAGCGTTACCAGCGTGATCGCCTTGCCCGAACGTTTAGACGCCTTGATGACCTCACCGCCGCGCACCAGGCGCACCATCTGCATCAGCACGACGTCCAGCCGGGAAGCGTCAATGCCGAGCGCCGTTAAAGCGGCTTTCAGACGCGGTACGTAACCGTGGTGATCGGCACCGAGAATATCGATCGCCTGATCGAATTTGCGGACTTCCAGTTTATTATAGTGATACGCGATATCCGGCACAACGTAGGTCGGGAATCCGTTGGCGCGCACCAGTACGAAATCCTTATCGCAGCCGAATTCGGTCGCCTTGAACCACAGCGCGCCCTCCTGCTCGTAGGTGTAGCCGCTTTGTTTCAGCAGTTCCACGATCCGCCTGGCTTCCCCGTTGTTGTGCAGGGTGCTTTCTTTAAACCAGGTATCGTATTCAATGCGGTATTTCAGCAGGTCGTCATGCAGACCCTGAATGTTTTTCGGCAGGGCGAATTCAACCAGCGCTTTGCGGCGTTCTTCTTCGCTTTTTTCCACAAAACTGTCACCGTACGTTTCGGCAAACGCTTTGGCGTGCTGAACGATATCTTCCCCGTGATAGGAATCTTCCGGCATTTCAATGCCGTCCCGATACAGTTGCAGATAGCGCAGTTCCAGCGAAAGACCGAACTTATTGATCTGGTTGCCGGCGTCGTTGATATAGAATTCCCGTTCGGCGTGGAAACCGGCGGCTTCCAGAATTGCCGCCAGCGCGTCACCCAGCGCGCCGCCGCGGGCGTTGCCGATGTGCATGGGACCGGTCGGATTTGCCGAAACGAATTCGACCAATACCCGTTTGCCGGCGCCGTAATCGCTTTTTCCGTAATCCGCGCCCTTTTCGGCGATATCCGCCACGATATCGGCATAATAGCGGTCGGACAAAAAGAAATTGATAAAGCCCGGACCGGCGATCTCATACCGGTCGATATAGGTATCCGAAAAATCGGCTTTTGCCATCAGCGTTTCGGCGATCATGCGCGGTGCCTTGTGCAGTGCCCTTGCCCAGACCATGGCCGCGTTCACGGCGTAATCCCCGTGATCACGGTTGGCGGGAACGTCCACCGAAAATTCCGGCAGTTCGGCACGGTCAAAAGTCCCCTCGTCCATAGCGGCGGCCGCCGCCGTGCGGATAGACTGAACGATCTGTTCTTTTGCAGTTTTTACGAGTAACGACATAAATTTCAAACCTCTTTAACAGTTATTTTCACTTGATTTCGACTGACCGCTTTTCCGCCGGCATCGATGCGGTACTGCATATTCAGCGTGCCGCCGTTTTCGGTCAACCGGTTTTCGAGTTTTTCGCCGGTGATATCGAGCATCATTTCCCCGAATCCCGTACTGTACCGGCAGACAGTCGTCTGCCCCAGCGTGATCACCATTCTGGAACGCAGTGCGCCGAAGCGCTGTAAGATCACGGTGTCGGGTGCCTTGTAATGCAGGGTCGTTTTAATGCCCTTCTGTCCGATCAGTTCACTTTCTTCATAGGTCAGCAGGATATCGCCGTCACGCAGTGCCAGACTGCCTTCGGTCATCAGTTCGACCGTTTCGCTTTGCCCGTCGATGCCCTGAATGCCTTTGATCTTGATTTTTACCTGTTTCATAGCGCGTCAATATCCACCGTTTCGACCAGGGATTCATCAATGTTTTCGCCCAGCAGGACCGATGCCGTTTTGCGGAACGATTCCGCCTTGTCGCTGACGAAGAAGCGGTGAACAGCATTCGGTGTATCGTTGAGCGCGTCGCCGCGTTTCAGCATTTCGGCGATCACGTCCGCGGTTGCCGATCCCATATTGATCAGCGTTACGCCGTCCCCCATCACGCGGGAAATGGCTTCGGATAAGACGGGAAAGTGCGTACATCCCAGAATCAGCGT
>JAZRWX010000176.1:0-2994 GCA_045599905.1 Acutalibacteraceae bacterium | reverse complement strand
ACATGAAGGCGGCAAACTTCCTACCTGCACTGCAAGCGGTAACACATCTACTGTAAAATGTGCGGATTGTGAACAGGTATTGCGGGATCCCGTGTATCTGCCGACGTCCGGTCACAGCTTTACGTATGCATCGATCGGCAGCGGCGGTGAAGCCGCCTGCTCCGTTTGCGGTGAAAAGAGAACGTTTGGAAAAGCGGAATTCAGCGGCTTGTGTGTGGCGGTTTCCGGAAGCACAATAGATAAAGCGGTTTCTTTCAGCAATAACGTACTGACCGTAAAATCCGATGCTTTGGTGGTGCTTCAAAACAAAAACACCCGCACCGCGCTTCAAATGTCTGTGGCGATTGCGAAGGATGTCGATGCCAACATTATGCTGTCCGGGGTTAACCTTATCGGCGCACCGGCGCTTGGAATTGCGGATAACAGTAACGGCAAGGTAATGATCACCCTTGCGGAAAACACGGTCAATACCCTTCAAAGTGCCGGGTGTGCCGCGATCCAAAAGAACGGCTTGTGTGACGGCGAATTGGTGATCAACGGGTTTGGTACGTTGATTGCCGTGAGCAGCGGTTCAGTCGGCTCTGCCGCCATCGGTTCCGGAATGAAAGACGGAAAAGGTTTTGATACCTGCAATATTACTATTGACAACGGAAACATTTTCGCAAGAACAACACGCGGCGCGTCTATCGGAAGCGCGGCGGCTTCCGGGGATGTTTTACCGAAGGCGGTCAATATCGTGATCAACGGCGGAAACATCAACGCCAACTCAAACGGCGGTATCGGTATCGGCGGCGCGGACGCGACCGGCATCTGCATTCGCAGCGGAACGGTGACGGCTGCCGCCAACGATGCCGGAGGCAACGACGGTATCGGCACCTGCGTCAACGGAAAATGCGGTGACGTGGTGATTTATCCGTATGCGTCCGTGTCGGCAACGTCTGTCAACAAAGCTGTCGGCAGCGGAATCGTGTATAACAACAAACACCAAATCGTATCTGTCCGTAAAATTGACGTATCGCAGAATTTAAGCGATCCCGAAAAGAATACCGCGGTTTCTGAAATTTCGGTAAACGGACTTCTTCTCCCGTACCTGAACCACATGACACCCGATATTATGGGCAGATTAAAAGGGAACGGCGAAGATGCGCTTTATCTGTTCCTTTCTGACGGAACGGATAAGGTGAAAGTCGTTCGCGGTTCCAATAATATGGAAGCGTCTATTTTCGCTACGGGAAGCTGGCTGATTATCGGCAGCTGCGCGGTAGCTTTGGCCGTTGGAATCACCACTGTTTTGCTTGTCACAAAGAAGAAAAAGTGTTCCGACTCCGCGAAAACAACGCAGAAATGATTTCACCGATGTGAAATAAAGATGTTTTTCAAAAACTGATTTGAATTAAACACAGCAAAGAGAAACAGACACCGTGAATTGCAAAAATGCTTTTCACGGTGTCTGTTTTTAGTTTTTGGACGGTTGTCCTGATAAAAGTGTGTGGCCGATCTTTTCCGGCACGGATATTTACACGACCTTGACAATACCGGTAAAGCCGGTAATGTCAAAAATACTCATGACTACTTCGGGAACGTTGCTGACAGTCAACGTGCCCTCGACTTCGTCCATCGTCTGTTGCAGAAACAGCAAAGCGCGAAGACCTGCGGAGGAAATATACTCCACTCCGCCGAGATCAATATCCAGTTCGGTGATTCCATCCAGGCACCCGGCGATTTCCGCTTCAAAATTCGGCGCGCTGACGGCATCGAACTTTCCTTCCAGCACCAGTTCCATCCGGTTTTCGCTGACGGTTCTTTTTACGTTCATTTCTCATTCTCCTTACGATTCAGGGTGACGGTCAGTTCATTCTGTCCGTTCTGATACTTGTATTCCACGGAATCCATGATTTTTCTGGTAATGTAGACGCCCATGCCGCCGGTCGTTTTCGGTACCGGGGCGACCGAGGCGTTCATTGCAAGCGGGTCAAAAGGAATACCGTCATCGCGGAAGGTGACGCGGACACATCCGTCATCTGCGGAGCAAAGGATCCGTACCTCTTTCGCCTGACTGTATTTTACAATGTTGGAAAAGATCTCGTCAACGGCAATGTCGAGCTTTTGCATCTGCACGGTCGTGAGGATGTCTTCTCCGATCACTTCCCGGATGTGTTCCTGCACCGGATACAGTTCCTCCATCACCGGAGCGACTTTTATGTCGTCTTTCCTTATTGCCTCCTGTAATTGAAAGGCGAGCATGGTGATATCGTCAAACTGCGCCGCACTGCCGATAAACCGGCGAATATCTGTGAGGATACCGTCAACGAGTCCGGCCATGCCGCAATTCTTATAACGGTTCAAAGTTTCCTGCATACGCTCCGGGCCGAACATCTGCGCCTCTTCGCTGCTGGCCTCCGGAACACCGTCGGTATAGACGAAAAGCGTATCTCCTTCGTTGAGCTGAATCGTATATTCAGGATACTTTGTGCTCTTATATCCGCCCAGTACAAATCCGTGCTGATCTTTTATCAGTTCAAAATCTCCGCCGGCACGCCGTAGGACCGGGTATTCATGCCCCGCGTTCGCGGCGGAAAGTTTGCCGGTTTTCAGATCCAGAATACCAAGCCATACCGTAACGAACATTCCCCGGGGACTATTGGCGCACAGGTCCCGGTTGACACTTTCCAACACCTCTTTCGGGGAGAGGGTCTGCGAAAGCCGACTGGCCAAAAGGGTTTTTGCCATCATCATATAAAGTGACGCGCCGACGCCTTTATCCGCTACATCGGCAATGACGAGCGCGATATGGTTGTCATCCGGGTAGAAAAAGTCGTAAAAATCGCCGCCGACCTCTTTGGCAGGGATCATTTCCGCCGCCAGACTGAACCGGCGCACGGAATTTTCCGGCAGACTTTCCACTGTGGGCAGTGCCTGACTCTGAATGCGCCCGGCCATTTCCAGTTCCGTATTCACAAGTCGGAGGCCAAGCGGTCTTAGGAAGACAACTGT
>JAZRWX010000175.1:0-2967 GCA_045599905.1 Acutalibacteraceae bacterium | reverse complement strand
CGGTTTACACGGCTTGGCGGGGCAACCTATAAAACAGGACCGGCATCATTCAGAACCGAATGATGCCGGTTTTTGCGTCGCATAATTGTTGTGAAAAATCCGTTTTCTTTATCTTTCTCCACAGCATGAATATCACCGCCGCCAGCGAAAGCACGTCAGCGACCGGCTGAACGCCGCTTCAAAATGCATTTGCATATGCGGCAGTTTCCGCTCCCGCTTTTTGTGCGGAACGTGATTTTAATACTTTCTTTTTACCTTTAGAAAATACTGTCCGTCGGTATTGCATTCCATCAGCAAACAGCGCGGCTTTGGACCGGAGGGTGAATATCCGTCTTCTTCCTCCACGGTCTTGAAACCGTATTTTTCGTACAGTGCAACAGCGGCGGCGTTGTCGGAAAGCACGTGAAGCAACACGGTTTTGCCGGCAAATTTATCCAGCGCATATTTGAGCAGCTGCTCGCCGATACGGTTTCCGCGGCAAGTGTCTTTAACACAGATGCAGGAAATATATATCGCGTTCTGGCGATCTTTTGTGTATTGGGGAAGATCAGCGAAATAATCTCTGCAAACGTCGGCAAACGACGCCGGAACGTTACCCGTTTTTTCGGCGATTTCAATGTATTTTTCCGAATCGTCGGTCGCGGCGGAAAAGGCGGAAAGTATGCCGACAACGTCGCCGTTCACTTTTGCCGTAAAGAAATTCTCCGCTTGGAATATACCCGTGCCGCCGACCAGTTCGGGGAAGAGTTTTCTTGCCGTTTTTTTGTTTCCGAAAGCCGCAGGGTATATGTAGGGATCGGTGTCGTACAGTATTTCCGCGGCGGACGGTAGTTCGGCCCGTTCGGCGATATGGATATCGGTTTCGTCACGGATGCATTTTTCAAATTCGACCCAGCGGTCAAGGGGAGTTTCATTATCCATCGGTATTTTCAAACCGTTGGCTTTTTTGTACTGCTTCCATTTTCTGTATAATTTCAGACATCCGAGATAGTAATTTGCGTACGGAAAGAGTTCTTCCTCCTGAAGGACGGGGTTGTTTACCGCAAGGAAAAAGCGGTATGACATGAGGTCGTCGCAAACTTCGATACTGATCGTATTTCTCAGAATAAGCGTAGCCAAACATTCAAGATATACAAGATAATTGATGAAATCCTGGCGGTTTGAATCGTTAAGGAAATTGTTTCTGTCGGAACCGTTCATATATCTTTCAAGGACGGATTCGACCTTCGTCATGTTCGGATCCTGTATGAACGATTGATTGTATTGGAGAATGAACTGCGCTTCTTCGATGGCGTTTTCGTGCTGTTCGATATCCCTTTCCTGTTCCAACTGATAAATGATGAGGATCGCGGCGCCGAGAGCCACCACGACTTCACCGATACCCGAAACGGTATCGATCTGTTCGTCGGACAGACCGATCACTTTCCCGAGGAACAGGTTGAAAGCGATAATTGCCAGAACAACGAATGCGATCAGTCCTGTGCACAGTATAATACTTTTGCGGCGTTTTTGATTGAGAGTTTTTTTCATGAATGACTCCGTTCGGATATTGAATGCGTAATTTTTGTTATTGGGGAATAAGTTTCGGTTTCAACAATATTATAGTATAATCAGTCGGAAAAATCAACGGGGTTTTTTGAAAAACGGTTTAGTCAGAGATAATAAAACACCCCGCTCCGTGCCTGTTGAAAAACAGCGCACCGGGCGGGGTTTGTGTTTACTGTGCAGTATCAATTACACAAATGATATTTTTAGTTGTGACCGTATCGTATTTTGAACAGTTGATCCTTTGTACCGTTCCCGAATACGGCGAATAAACAGGGAACAGCATGTTTGACGGTGTCCGGATTCTGAATAGCATACTTCCTTTAAGTACCTTTTGACCGCTTACGGCAAATACTTCCTCGACCCTGCCGTCGAATTGAGGGAAGACGCCTCTGTAATCATGTACGGTCGGGGAAGCTGCGGGACGTGAAGGTGCGTACGTGTCGTTCGTCGTACCTGCTGATGGAGCGGACGACGGTCCGCCTGCCGCATTGCCGCCGTATATTCTTGCGATCAATTCAGTCAGTTCCGGGTGATATTTGCTCAGCAGAGTGACTGCGGCAAACGTATCGCTTGTATCTATGTTCGACAGTTTTCTGATCTTTTTGAACGAAATGATGTATAAGAACACCAAAAAACCTATGAACAGTACAGTGGTCACTATAACGCCGAAAGTGCTTGAAGGATCGATCGAAAGCAGAAAATCGTACGTTCCGTGTATCAGGACGGGGAATACCAGACTCTTGAATAAAGCCTTATCATCTCCCAGACCGGGTGCATATTTCGTAGTGATCTGATTGTTCCTGTACAGGATATTTTCGATCTCGACCGTCCGTTTGTTGAAATGCCATTCCGTGTAATAGTAACCCATGAATACGGCGTCAAACATATGACCGGGCACCGAGCAGACCGCTCTGAGCAGTACGACGCCCAATCCGCCCGAAAGTGCGTATCCTATGTTTTCAAAAGCAGCAAATCCGAGTGAGACGCAGACCGCGTATATCATTCCGTCGAAAAGCGAATTGAAGTTTTTGTTTTTCCTTGTTATCAGGAAAAGCACCAGCCACTTCAGACCCTCTTCAATGAGTGCTATGCCGATGAAATTATCAACGAGTTGATACGCATAATACGATCTTGTTGAAACGAAGTACAGTTCGTTATCCACCTCAACCGTAAACGCCGAAAATATCGCATCGATCACTTTCCCAAGTCCGATCTCTAATCCTGCGGCCGGCAGGCACATCAGTGCGCCGCAGCCGAACAGCAGAAGCAATAAACCCATCGGTTCTTTTTCACAGCGGTCTTTTTTGTAGATGTAAACGAATAATACTGCTGCGGGGATCAGCGCCAGAATTATCAGTAGAAAATCCGGAATACTCATTGTGTTTTTCTTTCTGCGTTTATCTTACCGTAAACGAAGTC
>JAZRWX010000174.1:0-6110 GCA_045599905.1 Acutalibacteraceae bacterium | reverse complement strand
ATCGGATGCAGCGGCTATGCCATTACTTATATGGCACAACAGCGCATCAGCAATGCGGACGGTAATAAAGACAAAAAAACCAATGAGGATTATGCCTATGAATTTCTGCGTTTCATTGTTTCCAAAGACGGGCAGAAGATCGGCGGGCAGACCGGTTCAATCGTGCCGGTGCTGAAAAGTCTGGCAAGCGACGCGTCATGGCGTTCCTATGGCAGCGCGGATTTGAATCATGAGGCCTTTATCGCGGCACCGGAAAAGGATTTTAATCTGGCCATGTTCAACGATTTCAGTGCGGAAGATTCCTCGGTCATTCTCAATAATACCGCCTCGGTCATGGACCAGGTGATGATTTCCGGCAACTATGCTGATACCCCCTATTACGGCGGAAAAGATACCGCTTACACGAACCTGAAAATAGCCATCACCAATTTCCAGAATGCCGTATCATCCTGCAAAATCAAATAATAAAGGATATTTTGAATGAAAAAACAATCGTTCGTGGATAAACTGAAAAAAGAATATCTTGGTACGCTGTTTATTCTGCCGGTCATTTTGGGGTTGGTCTTGTTTACCTTGACTCCGATGGTAACTTCACTGTGGAACAGTTTTAACAAGATCAGCATTTTGAATGAGAAGACTTTTGTCGGATTACAGAATTATCGGGATATTTTCAAAGATCAGATCGCGCTGCAATCTTTGCGCAGTACACTGTTGTATACTGTTGTGTATATTCCGGTGAATTTGATATTGAGTTTTTCGCTGGCGCTTCTTTTGAATCGTGAAATCAAAGGGATCGGTTTTTTTCGCGTGCTGTGCTACGCGCCGGTCGTCATCCCGACTGTGGTCAACGGTCTGCTGTGGATGACCGTTACCGACTCCAAACGGGGATATCTGAATCTGTTGTTCGAAACGCTTGGAATGAAACCGCTAAAATTCTTTACCACGCCCGAAACCGCTTTCTTTTCTTTTATTTTCGTCAGTATGTTCGGGATTGGCAGCGGCATGATCATTTGGCTGTCGCAGTTGAAAAACATTCCGAGATCTATGTATGAATCGGCCGATTTAGAGGGCGCAAACGCCTGGAAAAAACTGACGCGCATCACCATTCCACTGTGCTCACCGACTATTTTCTTCAATTTGGTGCTTAACGTAATCGGAACGCTGCAAGTTTTTGATATGGCCTTTATGTTTAAAAATCCGCTGAATGAAAAAGCCCTGAATTTCTTTGGTGTATATATTTATCAAAAAGCTTTTACGGAATTTGGCAAGATGGGTTACGCTTCGGCACTGTCATGGGTGATGTTTGCCATTATCGCGGTGCTGTCGGCAATCGTTTTCTGTACGAATAAGTGGGTGTATTATGGCGAAGACACAGACTAAAACCGTTCAAAACGCGATCACGGTCACATTGCTGGGACTTGTGGTGCTGATGTTGATGTTCCCGCTGTTTGTCATGCTGATGCGCAGTTTCATGACCGAAGCCGAAATTTTCGATCAGCCGAAACTGCTGCCGTCGGGACTTTCTTTGGAAAGTTATCGGAACACACAGCATTTGAGCGATTTTATCGGATGGACCGGTAATACGCTGACGGTTGTGGTATTCAGTATTATTGGCACCGTCCTTTCCGGCTTTTTGTGTGCATACGGATTTGCCAAGGTTCATTTCAAATACAAGGGCTTTTGGTTTGCGCTGACCATGGCATCGACTATGTTGCCCAGCATCACTTTGCGCATTCCGCTGTATCTGATGTATCAGAAATGGGGCTGGCTCGGCACGCTGAATCCGTTGATTATCCCCGCCTTTTTCGGGGGCGGCGCACTCAACATCTTTTTAATTATGCAGTTTGTCAAGGGTATTCCGAACTCGGTATTTGAAAGCGCCAAGATCGATGGGGCGAATGAATTGCGCTGTATGTTCAGTATCGCCCTGCCAAACTGTATTCCGCTGGTGGCGTATTTGTGCGTTACAACTTTTTTGGGCGTTTGGAACGATTATTCGTCCGCGCTTGTGTACTTGAATAATTCCCGTGAAAAATGGACGCTTGCGTTGGGACTTTATCGGACGGTGATCAACGATCCGACATTCCGTGACAATCAGCGCATGGCTGTCGGGGTACTGATGTGTATTCCGCCACTGGTCGCTTTCGGCTTTTCGCAGAAACAACTGATCGAAGGCGTTTCCATGACCGGCATCAAAGCATAATCGTAGAAGGGTGATCGTCATGATCAAAAACTGTATCAGAAAGGCTGTCGCGATATGGGCCGGCGTTTGTATTTTTGCCGTTTCCATGCTGGGCGCTTTTTCCGTTTCGGCCGCCGATATTTCGAGGGGAATTTCGGTTTCGCTGTGGAACACTACCGGCAGCGGGGGAGAGTTGACCTATGCCTGCATTGGTTTTCCGCAGGGGGTGCTGGATCCCACTATGGCTTACGGGATCCTTGATCGCGAAGATTATAAATATATTGGCGATTATCTGTATTTCGGTGGAAAAAGCGTTAATGAGATCAATGCTTCGACCGATACGTCCGGCTATGCGTTTTATACGTTTCCCTCTACGGCGGATGTCAAATACCGCCTGCCGATCATTCTGTTTCAAAACGGCAATAACATTGAGATAAAGGTGCATCATACTTATCTTTCAACCCTTTTGGGCGATCCCGAGATCATGGTAAAAAGCGGGTTGTCCTTTTCCACCGGCGACAATCGGTTTGATGTGTTGAGCGATGTTTCGTTTGTATATCAGGACGGCGTGTGGATCGGCGGGACCGGTCCGGAAGAACAGGACATTACCGAAGAAGTGTCCCTTTCGCTGTGGAATACCACCGGCAACGCGGCGGAACTGAAATATACTGTGCTGACCTTTCCGAACGGCGTTTTGCCTGCCGGCATCGATTACGGTATTCTCGACCGGGAGGAATATCGCTATATCGGCGATTATATTGCCGTCAACGGAAAAACCGTGAATGAGATCAACGCTTCGACCGATACGTCCGGGTATACGTTTTCCACGTTCCCGTCAAACGCAGACCCGAAATACCGTCTGCCGGTCATCCTGTTTCAGAACGGCAATACCATAGAAATCAAAATCCACAGTCGGTATCTGTCGGATCAGTCCGGCGAATTATGTGTTTCGGTTTTGCAGGGACTTTCTGTTTCAAACGGAAACACGATCAGCATCGTTTCAGAGGACGTTTCCTATGTTTTGCAGAATGACGTATGGGTTCGCTTGGGAAACGCAGTCGATCTGGCTGATTTCGTTTCACTTGACGGCTTTGCCGTCACAGGGAACGGCGGCGAACTGCGCTACACGATCGTTACGTTTGATGATGAGATTTTGCCCAATGATATCGGTTACGGTGTGATCGACCGGGAAGCGTATCACTATATCGGCGACTATCTCGCGGTCAACGGTAAAACGGTTAACGAGATCAACGCTTCGACCGATGTGTCCGGGTATACGTTTCATACCTTCCCGTCTACGGCAGACGACAAGTATAAACTGCCGGTTATTGTTTTGCAAAATGGAAATACGTTGGAAATCAAGGTCCATCAGTCCTTTGCCGATGCCCTGCTGAAAGAAGGATCGACCGACAAAATTATCGTTTCTTTGCTGAAAGGGTTATCCTTTGTTAAGGACGGAAAACCGTACATTCTGCAAAATGATGTGGATTACGTTGCTTTTCGGCAGGCCGCCCCGACTGATATTTCAAACGATATCAAAATTGACGGATTTAATGTGACCGGCGATCAAAACGAACTCAAATACACCGTTATTTCTTTCAAAAAAGGCGAACTGCCGCAGGATATCGGTTACGGCGTGCTGGATAATAACAATTATCGGTATATCGGCGATTATCTTACGGTCAACGGAAAAACGGTCAATGAGATCAACGCTTCAACAAATACGAAAAACTATTCGTTCCATACTTTTCCGTCCACGGCGGACGATAAGTACAAATTGCCGATTATCGTCCTGCAAAACGGCAATACGCTGGAAGTGAAACTACATAGTCGGTATATTGCTGACGCACTGAACGGACAGAACATCACAATCGGTGTCCGTTCGGGTCTGCAACTGAATAACGGTGGTCGGATATATACTGTGACAAAAGGAAGTTCCACCCGGATTTTTACTTATGTTTCGATGAAACAAAAGACTATTGGGGATCTTTCGGTCAGCAAGTGGCAGACAGCAGGGGACAGCGGCGAGTATAAAAGTACGCTACTGACTTTTCCGGCGGGCGTTCTGCCGAAAGGGATCTTCTACGGCGCGATCGACACGGCCGAGAATCAGTATATTCTGGATTATATCCGGCTGAACGGCAAAACGCTGGCCGAGATCAACCGCACCGTTTCAACCAAAGGATACCGATTCGATTCATTCCCTGCGAATGAGATGGATTATTTCCGTCTGCCGGTCATCGTTTATATTTCGGGCAATACGGTTGAACTGCGCATCCATCAGAATTATTTGAATGCGCTGCGTACCGATACCTTTACGGTCGATGTGCTGAAAGGTCTGTCGTTCACCGGCGGCCGCACGGTTTATACATTGGCAAAAACCATGTCCTTTACCAACCGCCCCGGTATCTGGCAGGGGCAGGGAGACCTGATCGACGTTCACGGCGGTCTCAATGCGTTCGGCTGGGTCAAAGAAGGCGAGACCACCCACAGCGTTTATCTGGAATTCGGGGAATACCCCGTGCTGTTGAATTTGACCGAGGATGCCTATTCTTACGGCGGCTCACTGACCGATTATATCACGGTCAACGGAAAGACCGTGACCGAGATCAACCGTACCGCGTCGGTCAAAGGATACCGCTGGGATACCTTCCCGTCTACCGAGATGGATCGCTATAAGGTGCCGGTCATCCTTTATGCCAACGCGGCGTCCAATACTTTGCAGGTGCGTATCCATGACCGTTATCTGCAAGGGCAGGACGAGATCACCGTCGGGGTCAATACCGATTTTCTGGTCGAACGTTCGGGAAAGTCGTCACTGACCTACTATTTCAATTCCGAACCGGTGGAGTTTGTCCGGATCGGGGATGTGTGGAGTAATCGTAACCGACGCTATACCGTCACCTATTTCCTGAACGGAAAAGTATATGGAAAACCTGCGGAATACGGTTTCCGGGATGCCGTTTCGATGATCGGATCGCCCGAAATCGGGGAAGGTTATGCTTTTTCCGGCTGGCGGACCGAAAGCGATTTTAAAGACGGTATTCTGGCTGATGCCGAAGTGTACGGCTATTTGCGGCCCATTCGCTACGCTATCCTTTACGATCTGGCGGGCGGCACCAACGACCCGAAAAACCCCATTTTTTACGATGTGGAATCGGGAGAAATCCAACTGAGGAATCCTGTGAACGGCACGATGCGGTTTGAAGGGTGGTACACCGATAAAAACTATACGCACAAGATCAACTCACTGCCGGCGGGATCAACCGGGGATATCCGGCTGTACGCCAGATTTACCGGAAAACAGAAAAAATCCTTTGATTTCGGCGGATTCCTTGACAGTTCAGTCCCATATATCATTCTTGCATTGCTTGCGGTCGCGGCGGTTCTGCTGTTCATCCCGCTGTTTAAACGCGAAAAGAATTCCGATCGTGAGACAGCGACCTAAACAGTCAAAATCAAACGTTGATACTAAAGTAATGTAGATTGCTTTATTTATCATAAATAATTTAGAAAGGTTCTGAAAAAATGAAAAAGACTATCAGCATGATTCTTTCTCTGGCAATGATTCTCTGCACATTTGCGTGCCTCGGCATCACCGCCACCGCAGACGGTGCGATCGATGTCACGGCAGACGTGACGATGGAAGATGCCGGAACGGCCATCTCGGCCGATACGACCACCATCCTCGTAAAACTCGGCGGCCACAGCTGTCTTCCGGCAAGCGGCGGCGGATTTTTCTCCAATGATAATCCCGCCACTAACGGCATCGACGTTCTGAACTATGTCGAGATCAACGGTGTTGCCGCCCGTCAGATCGTTTCCGACAACCAGAACAGTGTTACTTCCTATACCGGTACGGTATTTCCGATGAATATCGGCGGTGTTTACAGCCCGATCATGGAGTTCTGCGAGGAATCCTATTTCC
>JAZRWX010000173.1:0-8888 GCA_045599905.1 Acutalibacteraceae bacterium | reverse complement strand
CAGAAATGTATCCGCACGCCCGACCTTGAGCGTGTGGGCATCACGGCGCGTCACGGAACATATTTTGAAATGCTCGGAAACTTTTCATTTGGGGATTATTTTAAAAATGAGGCTATTCCGTGGGCATGGGAGTTTCTTACCGAAGAACTTGAGATACCGAAAGACCTCTTATGGCCATCGGTTTATGAGGATGATGATGAGGCATATGCTATCTGGCGCGATGTTATCGGTGTGCCCGAGGAGCATATCGTAAGGCTCGGAAAAGAGGATAACTTCTGGGAACACGGTACCGGTCCCTGCGGTCCATGCAGTGAGATCTACTTTGACCGCGGCGAAAAATACGGCTGCGGTTCACCCGATTGCAGACCCGGATGTGACTGCGACCGGTATATGGAAATCTGGAACAACGTATTTTCACAGTTCAACAATATGGGTGACGGCACCTATACCGAACTGGAACATAAGAATATCGATACCGGCATGGGACTGGAACGTCTGGCGTGTGTCATGCAGGGTGTTGACAATATGTTTGAAGTGGATACCGTCCGAAATATTCTGAACCAGGTCTGCGCCATTTCGGGCAAAACCTACGGCAACGGCGGCGACACCGACATTTCGATCCGCGCCATTACCGACCATGCCCGCGCGGCGACTTTCATGATCAGCGACGGTATTATTCCCTCCAACGAAGGACGCGGCTATGTTTTGCGCCGTATCATCCGCCGTGCGGTACGCCACGGAAAACTGATCGGGATCAACCGTGCTTTCATGACCGAAATGTGCAGCGCGGTCATCCGTGAAAACGGTCCGGGTTATCCCGAACTGATCGAAAAGCAGGATATGATCAAAAAGGTCGTTGCCAATGAAGAAGCCAACTTTGCCAAGACCATTGATCAGGGACTTTCCATTCTGAACGACCTGACCAAGAACGGCGGCACGCTTTCGGGCGACGACGCGTTCCGTCTGTACGATACCTACGGTTTCCCCTTCGATCTGACCCGTGATATTTTGGCCGAAAAAGGCATGACGGTCGATGAGGAAACCTTCAAGAAGAGAATGCAGGAACAGCGCGAACTGGCGCGTTCTTCCCGCAAGGCCTCGGACGGTGAAAGCTGGAAGAGTGACGGTATCGCCTTTGACAATATTGATAAGACTGAATTTGTCGGTTACACCGAAACGACCTGCGAAGCGAAGATCGTGGATATCGTCTGCGAGGGCGAACACGTAGCTTCCGTCAGCGCCGGACAGAATGCCGTTCTGGCACTTGACAAAACCGCTTTCTATGCCGAAAGCGGCGGTCAGATCGGTGACACCGGTGTGATCATCAAAGGGGCTTCCGCTTTTGCCGTACAGGATACCCAAAAGACCGCGGCCGGTGTTTTCACCCACCTCGGCAAAGCGGACGGCAGTTTCTCGGTCGGAGATAGCGTTACCGCGCAGATCGACGTCGCGCGCCGCAACGCCATCCGCCGCAACCACACCGCCGCCCATCTGTTGCAGGCGGGTCTGCGGAAAGTGCTTGGCACCCACGTCGAACAGGCCGGACAGTTGGTCAATGAAAAGACCGTTCGTTTCGACTTTACCCATTTTTCCGCACTGACCGCGGAAGAATTGCAGGCCGTCGAAAACTACGTCAATGAAGCGATCCTTTCCGCCGCGAACGTTCATTGCCGTGAAATGCCGATCGAAGACGCCAAAAAGTTGGGCGCTATGGCGCTGTTCGGTGAAAAATACGGCAAAATGGTCCGTGTTGTCACCGCCGGCGAGTATTCGGTCGAATTCTGCGGCGGTACCCACGTGAAGAACATGGGCAGTATCGGTTTGTTCCGCATTATTTCCGAAAACGGTGTTGCCGCGGGTGTTCGCAGGATCGAGGCCGTCACCGGATTCAACAGTCTGGCATTGCTGGATCACTATAAACAACTGATGACCGAAACCGCCGTCGCACTGAAAGCCGGCAATATTGAAGATATCGCCGCAAAGGCGGGACAGGTTTCCGCCCAGTTAAAGGAAAGCAACCGTTTGAACGAGCAGTTGAACGCACAACTGGCGGCAGGAAAAACCGGTGATATCATGGCAAACGCCGTATCGGTCGGGGATATCCGTGTTGCTACGGCGCTGCTCAATGACGTTCAGCCCGACGAACTGCGTAAAATGACCGATACCGTCAAGGCGGATAATGCCGACGCGGTGGCTGTTTTCGCGGCAGTCAACGGTGAAAAGCTGACCTTCTGTGCCTGCTGCGGCAAAGACGCGATCGCGCACGGGGCACACGCCGGAAATCTTGTCCGCGAGGTTGCCAAACTGGCCGGCGGAAACGGCGGCGGCAAACCCGACAGCGCCATGGCGGGCGGTAAGGAAACCGCCAAAGCGCAGACCGCTTTGGATGCCGTTGTCGAACTGGTCAAAGCACAGTTAAAATAATTTTCTTCGGAGGATGAAAAATGGAAGATTGTTTGTTTTGTAAAATCATCGCAGGCGAAATTCCCAGCACAAAAGTCTATGAAGACGAATTTGTCTACGCCTTCAAAGATATCGCTCCGCAGGCGCCTTTTCACGCGGTGATCGTACCGAAGATCCATATCGGATCGGCGGCGGAAATCACGGCGGAAAACAGCATTTACGCCGCGAAAATTTTTGAAGCGGTCGCAAAGATCGCTGAAAGCGAAGGTCTGGAAAAAGGATTCCGCGTTGTTACAAACTGCGGTGAAGACGGCGGACAGACCGTCGGTCATCTGCATTACCACATGCTTGCCGGACGCTATCTCGCATGGCCTCCGGGCTGATCTTTGCCAAAAATATAAGGAGTGTTGAAGATGTCTGAATACTATACGATGAAAATTGCCGGGCTGGAACGCAACCTGGAAAAATTCCCTGTCAGCGATACGCTGGATATTGCCGCGTTTATCATTTTCGGCGACGTTGAACTGACCGTTGCCGGCTGTGCCGAACTACTGAAAAAGGTACCCGAATTTGACGTGATTTTGACACCGGAAGCCAAATCCATTCCGATCGCTTACGAAATGTCGCGTCAATCCGGAAAACCGTATATTGTCGCGCGGAAGGGCGTAAAGGTTTATATGCGTAATCCGCTGGAAGTCAACGTTACCTCCATCACCACGCAGAAAGAACAGCGTCTGTTCCTCGGTGAAACCGAAGTGCAGCAGTTGAAAGGGAAACGCGTTTTGATCATCGACGACGTGATCTCGACAGGCGAATCCCTTGCCGCCGTTCGCAAACTCGTAAAAGATGCCGGCGGGATCGAAGCCGCCTCTGCCGCTTTTTTAGCCGAAGGCGATGCCGCCGAACGCGACGATATCATTTTCCTGGAACCGCTTCCGTTATTCTTCAAATAAGCATTAAAAATCCCCGCCGCCGGCGGGGATTTTAATTTACAGGGAAGACTATACTATACAAAAAACCTCCGTGGATCATCCACGGAGGTTTTTCATTTTGAGTTGATTATTTTTCCAACTTCTTTTTGGAAACAACAGCCATCGGAATAGAAGCCAACGCAATAGCGCCCAGGCAGACAACAGCGAAATCGCCGGTCTTCGGGGATTCTTTTCCGTTGTCATCGTCATCATCTTCAACAGGAGCAACAGGGCTGATGATCGGATCTTTGGCAGCAAAAGTGACCAAAGACAGGCTGAAAACAAAAACCATGGCAAACAAAACCGCTAACAACTTTTTCATGGGGATACCTCCGTTAATATATTATTTGATTGTATTATATCACCGATGCACGGAAAAGTAAAGTGTTTTTTGAAAATTTTTTTAATTCTCGTGCATTTTTCGGTACAAAGCCCGTACTTCACGCCGCAAAGCGGCATTTTCATGGGCGTTCAATTTCGGATCGGCCGCCAAAAGTTCACGTGCCTCCGATCCGGCAAGGCGCAAAACGTTCATATCGGACGACAGATCCGCAATACGGAATTCGGGCAGGCCATGCTGACGGCGGCCCAGGAAATCGCCCGGTCCGCGCAGTTTCAGATCTTCTTCGGCAATATAAAATCCGTCATTCGTTTTGCAGATCACTTTCAGCCGTTCGGCGGTCACGCTGCTGTTTTGCGCGCTGACAAACACGCAAGTCGACGCGTATGGCCCGCGCCCGATCCTGCCCCGTAACTGATGCAGCTGCGACAGGCCGAAACGCTCGGCATTTTCGATGATCATAACCGAAGCGTTGGGTACGTCCACCCCGACTTCGACCACCGTTGTGCAGACCAGCAGCCGGATCTCACCGTTTTTGAAATCCCGCATGACCGAATCCTTATCACGCGCGTTCATTTTGCCATGCAGCAATCCGACGCGGTAATTGGCGAAAGCACCGGTACGAAGCGTTTCAAAATAGGTTTCCGCGCTTTGCAGATCGGACGGTTCTTCCCCGTCTTCGACCAGTGGGCACACGATATACGCCTGACGCCCTTCGTCCAGTTGTTTCTGCACAAAACGGTACAGCCGTTCGTGATAACTCTGATCCACACAATAACTTTCGACCTTTTGCCGGCCTTTCGGGTACTCGTCCAGAATACTGATATCCAAGTCCCCGTACAGCATCATCGCCAGCGTGCGCGGGATCGGAGTTGCCGACATGACGAGTGTATGCGGATTTTTTCCCTTGCCGGACAGTTTTGCCCGTTGGTCCACACCGAAGCGATGCTGTTCGTCGGTGATCGCCAGCGCAAGACTGCGGAATTCAACGTCCTCGGTCAACAGCGCGTGCGTGCCGACGGCGACCGAAACGGTACCGTCTCGCAAAGCCGCTTTTGCCGCGTCCTTTTCCCGCTTTTTTGCGGAACCCGTCAGCAGTACACACCGCACGTCGGTGCCCTTAAAAAACGAACACAGCGTCGCGTAATGCTGTTCGGCGAGGATTTCCGTCGGTGCCATCAACGCCGACTGATAGCCGTTCTTGGCGCAGGAATAGATCAATGCCGCCGCCACCGCCGTTTTTCCGCTGCCGACATCGCCCTGCAACAGGCGGTTCATCATCCGTTCGCAGGACAAATCGGCGGCACATTCACGAATGGCCCTTTGCTGTGCGCCGGTCAGTTCAAACGGCAGAAGTTTTTGAAATTCTCCGGTATAATCCCGCCGGATCACGTTGCCGGATAAAGCACGCTTCTTTTCTTTCATCAAAAGCAGGGTGGTCTGCAACAAAAACAGTTCTTCAAAAACTAGACGGCGTTTTGCCCGTTCCAGCGCCTCCGCCGATTGCGGAAAGTGGATATGCCGGATCGCGGTTTGCAGATCACACAAGCCGTTTCGTTTCAATACGGATTCCGGTAAGGGGTCAGCAAAATCGGCTGTCAGGGCCGTTCTGACCAGTTTTTCGATCGCTTTTGAAGAAAAATTCGCATTTGCCGGATAGACCGGATGAATCCCGACCGATTCCACCGGGCGGATCTCCGGCGAAGACATGGACGGATGAAACCCCAGCTCGCTGATCTTTCCGTAAAACAGATAGACGCAACCCTCATGTAAAGAACGCGCCAGATATTTATTGTTGAATATCGTGACGGTCATCCTGGTACCGGCATCATCCTGCGCGACAAACTTATAAAGCGTCATTTTAGTACGGACAAAATGTTCGTCGATCGGAGTGACGATCCGCGCCTTGACGCATACGCGCCGGTCTTCGCCGCAGTCATTGATCGGGCAAACCGTATTCCAATCCTCATAAGCGCGAGGATAAAAACGCAAAAGGGCACCGACTGTATCGATGCCCATTTTATGAAGGATCTGTGCGCGTTTTTCCCCTACGCCTTTCAAAAAGCGAATATCGGTTTCACGGTTCACAAAGATAACCTCCGCCCATCAGAATTATTCAACCGAAATGATATAGTAATACACCGGCTGACCGCCGTTGATCATAGTGATTTCAACACGGCTGCCGTACTTTTGCGTAAGTTGTTCCTCGACCGCGGCGGCATCCTCTTCGGTAACGTTTTCGCCGAAAATGACCGTGACGAACTGGCTGTCGCGTTTCAACATCTGTTTCGTCAGTTTCAAAACCGCGTGTTCCAGATCGGTATCAACAAAATTGATCTTGCCTTCCAGCATGGCAAGCAGTTCGCCCTGCTTGATATTATGACCGTCAAAATCAGAATCACGCGCGGCAAAGGTGATCTGCCCCGTGGCGATTTTCGCCGCGGCATCACGCATTTCGATCGCATTGGCTTCGTCTTCACGTTCGGGATCGAAATTCAGCATGGCGGCAATGCCCTGCGGAATGGTGCGTGTATGCAGGACGATGACTTTACGGGTACTGATTGGAATGGCCTGCTCCGCCGCCATAATGATATTTTTATTATTCGGCAGAACAAATACCGTCTGTGCGGGGGTATTTTCAACAGCACGGAGGATATCATCCGTGCTGGGATTCATGGTCTGTCCGCCGCTGACAACGACGTCAACGCCCAGATCTTTGAAAAGTTCCGCCATACCGTCACCGGCGCAAACCGAAACGAAACCGACCGGTTTGGTAATTTCGACCGGTTGGATCACTTTGGCGCGATCAACGGTTTTGGCGGGCTTTTTACGGGCGTTTTCGGAATCGTGTTTCGCGCGTTCATGCTGATCGCGCATATTTTCGATTTTCAGATGCACCAACTGACCGAAAGTCAGAGCGTTTTCAATGGCGTTGCCCGGATGATCGGTATGCACGTGGACCTTGATGATCTCCTCATCGTCCACGACGACCACACAGTCACCGATCGACTCTAAATACGCGCGCAGTTCAGCGGGCTGTTTCGGGCACTCGGCACGGTTGACAATGAATTCCGTACAGTAGGTAAAGGTGATCTCGGCTTCGGCTTCACCGGCGGCACTCCGTTCTTCGGGTTCCGCCGACTCTTCTTCAACAGCGGTCACGCCCTGTGCCGGAACGATCACACCGTTTTTCAGCACCGACAGCATCCCTTCCAGGATATAGACAAAACCCTGACCGCCGGCATCGACCACGCCTGCTTTTTTCAAAGCCGGCAGCAGTTCGGGTGTTTCTGCCAAAGCGGTTTTGGCACCTGCCAAAGCGTCTTCAAACACTTCCAGAGCAGATTTATCCGCGGCGACCGCGGCATCCGCCGATTCACTTGCCACACGGGCAACCGTAAGGATAGTACCCTCGGTCGGTTTCATAACGGCCTTATAGGCGGCTTCCACCCCGAAGCGGAACGCGTCCGCCAAATTCTGCGCGGTAACGCATTCATCTTCCCCGATGCCCTTAGCAAAACCGCGGAACAGCAGCGAGGTGATCACGCCGGAGTTTCCGCGCGCGCCGCGCAGTAACGCCGAAGCGTTTACCTTGGCGACCTTTCCCGCCGTTTCACCCGAAAGTTTTTCAAGTTCACGCGCGGCATTGGCGACCGTCATAGACATATTGGTTCCCGTATCCCCGTCCGGAACGGGAAATACGTTCAGATCATCTACTTGTTTTCGATGGTTTGCGATATTATTCGCGGCGGAAAGCCAGGCATCCCGCAATAAATCTCCATTAAACACTGTCAGGCACTCCTTTTTTCGGGGGTCATTCTTTCATGCCGTCAATACGGACGATCACCCGATTGACATGAATGCCAGTTCTTTCCAGCACGACATATTTGACCTTTTCGGTAATGCTGGACGCAATGGCATTGATATTCATACCGTATACCACGGTGATATGCAGTTCGACCGTTACGTTTTCAATATCCCCCGTTACAAGGATGCCGAGGTCGGCCTGATCTTTACGGGATAACAGTTTTGAAAAACGCTGGCGGTTATTGCCGGGCACCATGCCGACCACGCCGAAGCATGAGGTCACTTCCTGCCCGATCAGCTTCGAAAGATAAGTTTCGCTGATTTCGATTTTTCCGTACATAGTTTCGTAAGCGATCATCTGAAAAATCCTCCAAAATAATATTCCGGCTCAATAACCGGTGGCTTTTGATCGGTAGAGATTCCCCAAAGAGGCCCCCTCCGACTGAATGACGTCAGTATCATAGAACAGCAGTCCGACACGGTAGCAAACGGGAATGACGGGCAATTCGGTCAGGCAGGCAGTTGCCAGATCGGTCACGGTATATTTTCCGTCATGATACCCTTCCAGAATTTCCGCGGCGGTTTCGGCGGCGCTGTTTTTTGCAGTCCGATCCGACTTTTTCCCGGCAGTCTTTTTGCCGCTGACCGTCTTTTTGCCGAAAGCGGCTTTCCCTTTCGGGATGATCAGTTCGGAAAAGTCCATGTTGCCGAGAATTTTGACCTCGCCCAGATACAATTCAAACGTGCCTTTTTTCAGTGCTTTGACGTATTCTTTATACGGGCGTTTATCCGGCTTGACGGTAATTCCCGCCGCCTTCAACTGTTCCGCGATTTTCTTCGCGGCGGCGACACGGGACTCGTTTTCCGCGTTGACCAGCAGATTCAGCGTGACCGTGTTGCCGGATGCGCTTTCATAAAGTCCGCGCTTATTTAATTTATTATAACCTACTTTTGCTAAATTCTCAACAGATATTTTCAAATCAGCGGTATTTTTTATATTCTGCACGGACGCGGTAGCGGCAAATGACGGATTGAACAATCCCCCTGCCGGCAGTGCGTTATTGTAATACGCCGACTGGCAGATCGCGCTGCGATCCAGCGCGGATGAAATGGCGTACCGTATTTCGGGCGATCGCATCAGACTGTTTTTGCTGTTGTACCCCAGATAAACCAACTGGTTCAGGTTGATCTCGCTTCGTTTTCCGCTCATGCGGACGATCTTACCGTCGGCAATATCGGTGAAATAGATATCCGTCGCGCCGATTTCAACGTAATGCGAAATGGAATCGGCATCCGGCGCGTTGATAAGATTGATCCGCGCGACAGCCGCTTTTTTTCCGTAATACTGATTGTTCCGCACCAGCGTA